>NZ_JBHVKN010000030.1:0-39414 GCF_042798075.1 Nocardioides sp. NPDC057772 | reverse complement strand
GTGAAGATCGGCATCCGGAACATGGTCATGCCCGGCGCGCGCATGGCGATGATCGTGGTGATGAAGTTGACCGAGCCGAGGATGGTGCCCAGACCGCTCATGTAGAGGCCCATGATCCACAGGTCGCCACCGACGCCCGGCGAGTATTGCGCGCTGGAGAGCGGTGTGTAGGCGAACCAGCCGAAGTCGGCCGCGCCGGTCGGGGTGAGGAAGCCGCTGGCCGCGATCAGGCCACCGAAGAGGTAGAGCCAGTAGCTGAACATGTTGAGCCGCGGGAAGGCGACGTCGGGCGCGCCGATCTGCAGCGGCATGATCACGTTGGCGAAGCCGATAAACAGCGGTGTAGCGAAGAGCAGCAGCATGATCGTGCCGTGCATCGTGAACAGCTGGTTGAACAGCTCGTCGTTGACGACCTGCTGACCCGGGAACGCCAGCTCCGAACGCATCAGCAGCGCCATCACGCCGCCGCCGAGGAACCAGACGAACGACGTGACCAGGTACATCTTGCCGATCAGCTTGTGATCCGTGGTCGTGAGTATGCGGACCAGTTGGCGGCCCAACGGCGTGCGCGGAGTTTTGGGTTTCAACGCCTGGCTGGTGCGAGGGGTGGTAGTGGTCATGTTCAGCTCCTCACCGGTCGAAGGCGCATGGCAGGTATATGCCGTCGATCGTCTGCTTGCTGGTGTTGATCTCGTCGGCGTGCATTAGGTCGGCGTGCATTAGGAGGTCATGGAATGGCGGCGGTCAGAAACCGTGACCGAGACTTGGTCAGGGCGGGTGAAGTCGGTGACCAGGCTGAAGCGGTCGCCTCGCACGATGGTCCGACGCCACTCGATGGGCTGCCCTCGCAGTTCGCCGGTCCGGTCGATCGAGAGTGCCGCGGTGTTATCGGGGATCCCGAGCAGGACTCGCTCTGCCGAGGTCGGCACCACAGCGCGGACCTCTTCTCGGCCACCGGTCAGCCGAAGATTGCACCGACGGTCGAGCGCCTCGTAAAGGGAGGTTTGGGTGAGGTCTGCTTCGAGCAGCGGCGCAGCCAGCCGAGCGGGCAGCCACACGCGGTCCATCGCGAGCGGTTCCTCATCGATAAGGCGAATCCGTTCCAGGTAGATCAGAGGCGTTGATTCCTCGACTCCGAGCCTGGTGGCCACGGTCGCGTCAGCGCGCGCGTCGAGTGTGCGCACGATGCTGTGCTGGCGACGTCCTGACGCTTCGACGGAGGCGAACAGGCTGTACAAGGTGCCTTGGGGCTGAGTGATCTCAGTGTTTGCGACCTTCGGTGTTCGGCCACGGGCGGCATCGACAAGGCCGCTCTCACGCAGCCGACGAAGCGCCTCGCGCACCGTGTGTCGGCTGACCGCGTACTCCTGGACCAGCACCATCTCACCCGGGAACGACTCGTTGAACTCACCTCGACGTAGGCGTCGCTCGACATCGTCCTTGACCTGAGCCCATAGCGGCATCGGGCTTTGGCGGTCAACAGCCCGGGCAGGGCCGGTGGACCGCTGGCCGCCATTTCCCCGCATGTCGCCTCCTGCACAGGAGCTTCGTGATGGTGGGCCCTGCCTTAGGTGGAAGGTCCACGTACCGTCGATGCAAATGTACGTACATCCGTATTCCCTCTGCAAGGGGTCCGCGAACCAGACCCCAGGGGCAGATCATGCGTCGGCCCGATCCTTGCGTTGCCGCTGCAGCGCTTCACGGACCCGTTGGACCTGGTTCGAACCTAGTGCGGCCTCGTCGGCGAGCGCGCCTAGGGCAGCGGTGACACCGACCAAGCTGGCGTAGATCGGAGGGCAGGTCGGGCAGCTGGCGAGGTGCGCTTCTAGCCGTGGGCGTTTCGCGGCCGAGAGTTCGTTGTCGATGTAGGCGCTGACTTGGGAGCGAGCGTCCCAACAGCGCAACGGCAGTTGATCCAGGGGGCGAGACTTCAGCTCTGCCAAGGCGGTGACCAGCATCATCCGTCCGCGACGCAGACGTTGCTTGGCGGCAGCCAGGGAGATGGACTGGATCGAGGCGATCACGGGCACGGTGAGGCCTTCCATGTCGTGGAGCACGACCGCGGACCGGTAGATGAAGGGGAGGGCCAACAATGCGTCGCGCAGCTCGTCGGCTGACTCTGCGCGCTCGATCACAACCGCGGCGTCCACGGTCCAGCTGTCGTCGCGCCAGGCCGCATCGGCCAAGGCTGCGACGTCCTCGCGGGGCGTTTCCCGCTGGCGGCGCCCCTGATCGATGGCGAGGTTGTGGAGGATGCCGCGCAGCCACGCTCCCAGAGGCGCTTCGTGCCGGTAGGTCTCGCGACGTTCAAGAGCACGGGCGAGTGTCTCCTGCGCCAGGTCCTCGGCTCTGTGACGGTCACCGGTGACCGACCAGGCGTAGGCCCCAAGCCGCGGGAGTTCCGCAACCAGCTGGTCGAGGAGGTCTGAACTCAACGGCGAGATTCACCCGCCGCGGTGGGGGCCGAGGGCGAGCGTCCTGCGCGGCCGAGGGTGCGGATCCCGAACGGCAGATACAGCGGACAGGTGCCGACCGCGGAGGTTGCGGCCATGACCGCCGCGAGCGCGTAGAAGATGAGTGACAGTGCACCGAGCGGGCCAAGGATGATCCCCGCGACAACGAGTACCGGCGCGATGACGAACAGGCGGATGGAGCGGTCTGCGCGTCCCATGTTGAGTTTCATCAGTCCTCCAATGGTGGTGGGTTTGTATCGGTAGACGCAGCACGGCTGCTTATCGATACAAACCGCGTGGCCCGAGTGGCCAGCGCGGCCGGACTGTCGGTCTCGAACGAGTCCGATGACCTCAAATGGTCGAGACGGTGCAAACGGCTGAGTCATCGTCCGTCGTTGAGGAGGTCATCGAACCGGCTGTTGGTGGCTCGAGCCGGAGGCCGGCATCTGGTCTCGACGTTGGTCGTCGGCCTTGCTCAGGCGAGGGCGAGGAACAGCTTCTCCATCTTCTTGACGTCCACGTCCTCCAGCCCTTCCTCGCTCTGTTCGAGGCACTGCTGCAGTCCGGTGGCAACGATGGCGTAGCCGGCGCGGGAGAGGGCCTTGTTGACAGCGGCCAACTGGGTCAGCACCGACTCGCAGTCGGAGCCTTCCTCCATCATCCGGATGACGCTGGCGAGGTGTCCGTTCGCGCGCTTCATTCGGGTGATGATCGCTTTGATCTCGGTGGGTTCGAGGTCCATCAGTTGTTCTCCAGGGCGGCCAGGGCCGCAGTCAGGCGCTGCCGTGCGTCGGTCGCGACAGTGCGGAGTGTGTCGCCGGCCTGGCCGGCGATAGACATCATCGCGTCGGGGTCGAAGGCCTCGACGACCGTGGTTGTGTCGTCGAGGGCACGCACGACCACGTTGCAGGGCAGCAGGGCGGCGATGGACGGTTCGGCTTGAAGTGCCTGGTGGGCCAGCTGGGGGCGACACGCGCCCAGGATGACCTGCGGGGCGACATCGACGTCGAGCTTGGCCTTCAGCGTTGCCTTGAGGTCAATCTCGGTGAGGATGCCGAACCCGGCGGCGGCAAGCTCGCCGCGCACCGCCTCGACCGCCTCCTCGTAGGGGTGGTTCACCGTGATCTGGAGCGTGTACTTCGTCATGGGCCGTTCCCTCCCGGGTACCGATCACTGCATGGGTGAGTGGTCTGCACCATCAACTGTACATCCCCCATGGGGGTTCTGTTACGCTCGAATCGTAACCCCCCGGGGGGTTAGATTGAAGTGGCAGCCACGAGCCGATTCGCCCAAGGAGTTCCCTTTCATGCGTGAGACCACCGTCGAGCACCTTGCCTCGGCCCTCGAGCAGGGCGCGACCCTGATCGACGTGCGAGAGCCCGCCGAGTACCGCCGTGGCCACGTCCCCGGCGCGGTCAACATCCCAATGAGTCAGCTGACGACCCGGCTCGGTGAGATCGACCGCAAACGTCCAGTGCACTTGGTGTGCGCCTCGGGCAACCGCAGCCGCGCGATGACCGAGGTTCTGACCGCAGCCGGCTACGACGCGACGAACGTCGCCGGCGGAACCAGCGCCTGGATCCGCTCCGGGCGATCGACCCAGAAGTGAGGCGAACCATGAACGAGCCCTCGAACATCACGAACACTGCATCCGGGAACAACGAGTCCGTCGCCCCTGCTTCGGCGACGGGGGAAGCGCAGCAGCGCCCGGTCACAGGCGTGACCGTACGCACTCTGGAGACCCCCTCCCTGGGCGACCGCACCTACGTCGTGCACGACGGCGAGATCGCCCTCGTCATCGACCCGCAGCGCGACATCGACCGGGTGCTGGAAGTGCTGGAGGCCGACGAGGTCCGGCTGACCCACGTCTTCGAGACCCACATCCACAACGACTACGTCACCGGCGGCCTGGCGCTCGCACGGGCCACCGGCGCGGCGTATCTGGTCAATGGCGAGGACGAGGTCTCCTTCGACCGCACCTCGATCACCGATGGTCAAGCCGTCGAGGTGGGCTCGCGGATGCGGGTCCGGGCGATCGCCACTCCCGGCCACACCTTCACCCACCTCTCCTACGCCCTCTCTCTCGATGGGCCTGACGGGGAGGAGCCGTACGCCGTGTTCACCGGTGGCTCCCTGCTTTACGGCGCCACCGGCAGACCGGACCTGCTCGGTGAGGAGCACACAGGCGAGCTCGTGCGCCACCAGCACGCCTCCGCCCACAAGCTCGCCGCTGAGCTGCCCGACGACGCCGAGGTCTACCCGACCCATGGGTTCGGCTCGTTCTGCTCCGCGACCCAGTCCGACGCCACCGCCTCCACCATCGGACAGGAGAAGCGGTCCAACCCCGTGCTGACTCAGGATGAGGAGACCTACGTCCGCGAGCTGCTGGACGGGCTGGGTGCATGGCCGGCCTACTACGTGCACATGGGCCCCGCCAACGCCGCCGGCCCAGACGCACCGGACCTTTCCCCTATTCGAGAAGCCGATGCGACAGAGCTGCGCCGCCGTATCGAGGCGGGCGAGTGGGTCCTCGACCTTCGCAACCGCAAGGCCTTCGCTGCCGGGCACGCCCCAGGCACGTTCAACTTCGGTCTCGACGGCGCCTTCTCGACCTATCTGGGCTGGCTCATCGAGTGGGGCACCCCGGTGACCCTGCTCGGGGAGACCGCCGAGGACGTCGCCACCGCTCAGCGCGAGCTGGTTCGTATCGGCATCGACCGACCGGCCGCCCACGCCACCGGCGGTCCGCAGAACTGGGCCGATGCAGAGCTCGGCAGCTTCCCCACTGCCACCTTCGCCGACCTGGCGCAGGTGCGCCATCACCGCGAGGTGGTCGTGCTCGACGTGCGCCGCACCGATGAGCACGAGGGAACCGCGATCGCCGGGGCCCTCAACATCCCGATCCACGAGGTGCCCTACCGCCTCGAGGAGATACCGGCCGGTGAGGTGTGGGTGCACTGTGCCAGCGGCTACCGCTCCTCGATCGCTGCCTCCTTCATCGCTGCCGCAGACCGCACCCCGGTCGCGATTCACGACTCATTCGAGAACGCAGAAAAGGTCGGCCTGCACATGGTCACCCCCGGGGAAGACCCCGACGGGTCCCACGCCTGAGATGACCCTGCTCCTCGCCGCAGCCGCCGGTGCGCTCATCGGGCTCTCCTTGGGGGCGCTCGGAGGTGGCGGATCGATCCTGGCCGTACCGGTGCTGATCTACCTGCTCGACCAGTCACCCGCCCAGGCGACCACTGGATCGCTGGTCGTGGTCGGCCTCACCTCCCTGATCGGGGCCGCCGCTGCCCACCGGGAAGGCAACGTGCTGCTCGGCCGCGGGTTCGTCTTCGGGCTGGTCGCCACCGGCGGAGCGGTGCTGGGAGCGGCGGCATCTTCCCGCGTCCCTGAGGATCTCTTGCTGGCCGCCTTCGCTGCCCTGATGCTGCTGGTCGGTGTGATCCTGGCGTGGCGTCAGATACGTCACGGTCAGGACAGTCAGAGCAGCCAGGACAGTCAGGACAGTGCCGCGGGGCATGCCGCCCGCCCCGCCCTAGATGACCCGATCATCACGTTCAGCCCGACCTTCGCCTGCCAGTGCCCCCGGGCGCTGAAGGTACTGGGCACCGCCACGATCGTCGGCGCCCTGACCGGGTTCCTCGGCGTCGGCGGCGGCTTCTTGGTCGTCCCAGCACTCCTGTTGGCGCTCGCGCTTCCCATCGAGTACGCCGCAGGCACCTCGCTGGTCGTCATCACCATCACCAGCGCCGCCGCCCTCGCCGTCCGATCCGGTTCCGGTGTCCAGCCGGACTGGACGGCCGTCATCGTCTTGACCGCGGTCTCCGCGGCGGCAGCCGTGGCCGGAGCACGACTGGCCGACCGGGTCGACACCGGCCGGCTCCAGGCGGCATTCACCGTCCTGGTCCTCGGCGTCGCCATCTACACCGCGACCCAGGCGCTGCCCGCGCTCGCCTGAACCCGGCCCCACGCATTCAAGTCCGCGTATCCCAAGTCTCACGTATCCAAGCTTGTCCATCACACACGGAACGGAACCTGCATGAGCACCACCACGGCCTCCAGCCCCACGGCCGGGCCCTCAACCCCGCCACCTACCACCGCCGGCCCCTTGGGACGTCTGGGGATCTGGGTCACCGAACACGCCAAACTCGTCACCGTGGTCTGGCTGTTGACCATCGTCGGCCTCGGCGCCTTCGCCCCTCAGGTCGAGCACAACCTCTCCGGTGCCGGCTGGCAGGCCAACGGCTCAGAGTCTGTGCAGGCTCGCGAACTCGCACGAGAACACTTCGGCGGCAACGCCTCATCCGCCATCCAGGTCGTAGTCCGCTCCACCGACGGACCGGTCACCGAAGGTGAGGGCCAGCAGGTCCTCGCCGAGGTCACCGACATCCTCGAGGCCGAACCGCGCATCGCCGACGTCCTCGCACCCACGCCGGGAGCCACCCTCTCCCAGGACGGCTCCACCGCGATCGTTCTGGCCGGCGCAGGCGCCGACACCAACGAGATGGTCCGCGTCGCCACCGACCTCAAGGCCGAACTTCAAAACCTCTCCACCGACACCGTCGAGGTCAACCCAACTGGGTCCTCGCTGCTATGGAGCGACTTCAACGAGGCCAACCTCGACGCCATGCTGAAGTCGGAGTTCATGTCCTGGCCGGTCACCCTGGCCATCTTGGTACTCGCCTTCGGCGCCCTCGTGGCCGCCGGACTCCCACTGATCCTCACCCTGGCCGGCCTTGTCGCCTCGGCCGGTTCCCTGGTGCTGATCAACGAGCTCGTGCCCGTCTCCATCTGGGCCATGAACTTCGCAATGATGTTCGCGCTCGCCCTGGGCATCGACTACGCCCTCTTCTTGGTCGTGCGCTACCGCGCCGCCCGCGCCGTACGCCGCGAGGCTAACCGCGCCGCCGGCCGCCCCGACACCCGCGAAGACCGACAGTGGGCTATCGCCCAGACCATGGACACCGCAGGCAAGGCCGTGCTGCTCTCCGGCCTCACCGTCCTCGTCTCGCTGTCCGCGGTCATGCTGGTGCCCTCGCCCTCCTTCCGCTCCATGGCCGGCGGCATCATGCTCTCGGTGGTCTTCGTCCTAGCCGCCACCCTCACCCTGCTGCCGCTGGTGCTGTTCGGCCTCGACGACCGAATCAACAAGCTCGCACTGCCCTGGTCCCGCGCTGGTGAGCACCGTTCCTCGGCATTCGCCGCCTGGGGCGAGCGACTCTGGAAGCGCCCCGTTGCCTGGGGCCTCCTCGCCACGGTCATCCTGCTCGCCCTCGCCGCCCCGATCCTCGGCCTGAAGACCGCCATGCCCTCCATCAAGGTGCTGCCCGAGGACGCTTCTGCCCGAGTCGGCTACAGCCAGGTCCAAGACGCCTTCGGCACCGGCGCCCCCGGTACTTTGCAGATCATCACCGACGACACCGACGCCTCGGCCGCCAGCGCAGCACTCAAGGACGACCCCGGCATCGCCGCTGCCATGCCTCCGATGCCGGCTGCCGACGACAGTGGACTGGTGCTGATCCAGGCCGTTCCCTCCGTGGACCCCTCCGACCCCGCACTCAGCGACACCGTCGACCGGCTCCGCGCAGACCTCCCCGACTCCGCCGTCCTCGGGGGCGCCCCCGTGGAGAACCTCGATCTCAAGGCGCAGCTCGACGAGTCCACCCCGCTGGTCATCGGCGTCGTGCTCGTCCTCGGCTTCATGCTGCTCCTCATCGCACTGCAGGCCCCGCTCATCTCCCTACTCGGCACCCTCGCCAGCCTGCTCTCCACCGCGGCGGCGTTCGGTGTCGCCCGGCTGATCTTCCAGGAGGGACACGGCGCCGACCTGCTCGGCTTCGAACCACAGGGCTTCCTCGACGCCTGGGCGCCGGTGTTCTTCTTCGCCATGATCTTCGCCATCGCGATGGACTACACCGTGTTCCTGCTCGCCTCGGCCAAGGAGCACTACGAGCGCTCCGGGGACCCCAAGCACGCCATGATCGGCTCACTTGCCCACTCCGGCCGGGTCATCTTCGCCGCCGGCGCGGTCATGGTCGCGGTCTTCTTCACCTTCGCCCTCTCCGGCCCCATCCCGCCCAAAGAAATGGGCGTCGTCCTCGGCCTCGCCGTCCTCCTCGACGCCTTCCTCGTCCGGCTCGTCCTCCTACCGGTCATGCTTCGCCTTACCGGCAAGGCCGCCTGGTACACCCCCGCCTCGCTGCGGAAGATCCTGCCTAACATCACCTTCGCCCATGACTGACCGCGGATCCGTGGGCAGGAACCCGATCGAAGGATCCGATTGTCATATACCGACAGTCAGGCGGGCGTCTCCCGGTACCTTCCGCCCGCTGGTCACCGCCGCGGTGCCCTCGTGCGCTCCCCGCTCATAGCCCGCGTGGTGCAACGCGCCGAGTGCGGGCGAGGGTCTTCTCATCCAGCCTGGCCATGCCACAGGGGCATTGGCTAGCGTTGTGGATCGCCTCAGATAGCGGAGCTCGGGCGTGCCTGAGCGAAGTGCTCGGCGTCGACTGTAACGAACACAGCCGTCGATGTGGCGGCGGTTCGCCCGTCGAGTGCGGTCACCTTGGCGTTCACGAACAGCTTACGGCCCTCGCGCCGATCTACCCGGGCCTCGAGTCGGTATGTCGTCCCGATCAGGACCGGCGCGAGGTATTCGACCACCAGTTGGCGAGTGACAGCTGGTTCTCCGACCAGGTAGAGCAGGAAGCCGTAGAGGTCGTCAAGGACGGTGGCGACCGCGCCGCCGTGCGCGATGCCGGGTGCGCCCACGTGGCGATCGTCGAAGATGTGGGTGGCCACCACGAGATCGCCTTCGCGATGCACGCTTAAGTGATGGCCATGAGGGTTGTCAACGCCGCAGCCCAGGCATTGCTCGTGGTGGGCCGGCAGGTGCGCGCCATCTGGATGGGGGCCGATTCTTTGCTGCAACGCAGTCATGAGTGCTTGAAGGTCAGCCACGGGTGCTGCCGTTCAGAAGGCGTGCCCAGGCGGTGAGCAGTTCTGCTTGCCGATCGGGATGTGGCGTCAACAGCCGTGCGACACCCCGTCCGAGGACAAGGTCCAAGGTCAAGCGCACTTCGATCGGGTCGTCGCTGATATAGGTGCGACAGATCTCAGCGAGCTCCGCGTTGACACGCTCCTCGGCTGGGACCAGCTCCTTACGCAAGCCGGGGTCTGAGCGCGCGGCCACCCAGAGCTCGAGACTGGCCGCGTACAACGGTCCGGACAGGGCCTCAGCTAGCAAACCCAACGCCGCTTCGCGTTCCTGGGTGACCGTCGTCAACTTCTGGAGTTGGGCCCCTTGTGGTGCGATCCGAGACATCTCCGTCCGCACCCTGCGCATGCGTTCTTGCGCTAAGTGCTCGACGGCGGCTACCACGAGTTGGTCACGGGTTCCGAAGTGGTGCAGTTGGGCCCCGCGGGACAGCCCGGCTCGCTCCGCCACGGCGACACTGGTGGTGCCGGCATATCCCAGGTCGGCAAGGCAGGCGATGGTCGCGTCCAACAGCGCGCGTCGGGTGGTGGCCGAGCGTTCGGCTTGTTTTCGCGGTCGTCGCGTAGCTACCTTCATGCCCGAAGCGTACATGCATGCATGAACGTATGTACTAGGCCGAGCTGGCTTTTCTGATCTGTGTTCCCTTAAGCCCAGGGTTCCGGATCTGGCGGGCAGGCCACCAGTTGTGGTCCTCAAGCAGGGCGGCACAGGCGGGAACGATGAGGCTGCGGACTACGAAGGTATCGAGCAGCAGTCCGGCTGCGACGGCGAAACCAGTCTCGACAAGCGTGACCACGGGAGAGGTGAGCAGCGCGATGAAGGTGCTCGCAAAGATGATTCCTGCGGATGTGATCACCGGGCCGGTCAGGGTCACTGCTTCGGCAACGGCGCCTCGAGTCAGGGTGGTGCCGTTCTCGCGCATTCGGCTCATGAGCAGGATGTTGTAGTCGGCGCCAACGGCGACGAGCAGCACGAACGTGATCACTGGGACGGCAAACTGGATGTCGTGGCCAAGGATGCCTTGGAAGACCAGTGTTGTCAGGCCAAGGGCCGCGGCGCAGGATAGCGCTACAGAGGCGAGCAGGTATAGCGGCGCGGCCAGGGAGCGCAGGGCGATGATGAGGAGGAGCAGGACGATCAGAAGCACCGCCGCGAGCACGAGTTTCGCGTCTTCGTACAGATAGCGGTTCAGGTCGGCGCCGAGTCCAGCGGCCCCGGTGCCGCTGACGGTTGCGCCTTCGAGACGTGTCCGATTCAACGCGTTTTCAGCGGCTGCCTGGGATTCTTCGAAGCGGCGCAGCCCATCCGGGCTAAGAGGATCTGAGTCACCGGTTACCTGGATGCGGGCAACGCGGCCATCGGGGCTCAGGAATACGCTGCGGGCGTAGGCGAAGCGCTGGTCGTCTAGGGCGCTCGCGGGCAGGTAGAAGCCACCAGCCTCTGGTGTGTCGGCCTGACGGTTGACCGTGCGCAGGTAGGACTCAGAGGTCTCCAGGTTCTGGGCGAGTTCCTTGGTCTGGCGGATGAGGTCCTTGATCCCCGGCGCAAAGGCCTCGGCGTTCTCAGCGATCTGGGAGGTGCCGTCCGCCATCTGCCCTAGACGCGCGCGCAGAAGGCGCTGTCCTTCGGTGATCCGGTCGGCACCCCGCTCGGCCTGGCTCAACCCGGAGGCGAGATCGTTGAGGCCATCGGCGAGGCTTCCTTGTTTGCGGGCGATCAAGTTCGCTCCGTTGGCTGCCTCCTGCAGTCCTGGGAGGAGTTCATCCTTCATGCCGCGGTGGATGTCGGCAAGTCCTTCCCTGGACCTGCGGCAGATCGGGTCTGTGGTGCACAGCAGGTCGCGGTCGAGTGCCTGGACGATCAGGCCGATGCTACTCACGACCACGGTGACTTGGTCGTGAGCGGTTTGGATGCCTGTGGCCAAGGCGGCAGCGCCGGTCTGCAACTGGCGGGCGCCGTGCGCTGCGTCACGCGTGCCCTCGGTAGCGCGGCCGAGACCGTTGGCGAGATCGCTGGTTCCGTTCGCAAGTCGGTCGGCGCCGCCTTGGGCGCGGCCGGCGCCGTCGGCCCACCCGGCTGATCGCGTCGGCTAGCTGGGCGCTGCCCGAGGAGAGGCGTTCGAGATCGGGCTGACCCTCCTCCAAGCCATCGCTGGCCCGACCCAGCCCGGTGGCGAGGCGCTTGAGCTGTCGCGCGATCGACGCTGGTTCTAGTGGCTCACCTGCCGGCTGGGTGATGCTCCGGACGCTGGAAACACCATCGACCTTGGCCACGGCTCGGCTGACCTCGTTGAGGACTGCCAGATCCTTCGAATTGCGCATGTCATGTGTGGACTCCAGCAGCAGGTAGTCCGGGAGGGTCTCGTTGCGAGGGAAGTGGTCCTCCAGCACCGCCAACCCCTTGTTGCTCGGCGTGTCGGGCGGCTGGGAGTTCCGCTGGTCGTAGGAGATCACCATCGTCGGAAGGAACGCGGCAAGCACAACCAACACGGCGGTACCGGCAACAAGCACCCGGACCGGTCGGCGCGCCACGAGGCGGCCGACGCGTGACCACGCCGACGTCGGTGCTGGCGTGCGCGCCGGCCCGATCCTGGGGCCGAACCAGACCATCAGCGCGGGCGTGAAGGTCAGACTCACCGCAACGGTGACCGCGACGCAGATCGCCATCGGCGGTCCGGTGGTGGAGAAGATGGCCAGCTTGGTGAATCCCAGACATATCGCGGCGAGGATGACCGTTCCGGCGGACGCCACCAACGCCGGTCCTACTCTGGTGGCTGCCTCCTCGACGGCCGGCAGCGCGTCGACTCCGCGCCCGTATGCCTCGCGGAATCTGCTGATCAAGAACACGCAGTAGTCAGTGCCAGCGCCGAGCACGATGGCGGTTACGAACGCGTCGGTGTAGGTCGACAGCGACATTCCTTGCATCCCGGCCCATGCCAGCACTCCCCGCGCGCACGCCAGTGCCACCCCGATCGATACCAGGGAAACCAGTACAGTGGTGACGCGGCGGTAGATGATCAACAAGATGATGACCAGCAGCAGCCCGGAGACCACCGTGATCCGTACCGAGGCCTCGTTCACCTCGGTGGTCAGGTCGGTGATCATCGCTGGGTCCCCGGTCACATACGCGCTGCTGCCACGGGGCAAAGACAGGTCGGCGACCCGTTCTCGCAGCCAGTGGATGTCCTGTTCGGAGTCCGGCGATCCGATGCCACTGGTCAGCCCGGCCACCAGGTAGGCCGCCTGGCCGTCCTTGCTGACCAAGTGTCGCCGCGCGTCCTTGTTGCCGACGAAGTGCTGCACTTCGGAGACCCGCTCCTGGTTCGCACCCAGGGTGCGAACCAGGTCGCGATACGCAAGCGTGTCAGCCGCGCTCAGGCCGTTCTCGTTGCGGAACACGATGTAGGCAAATGACTCGGTGCGCCCCGAGCCGAACGCCTCGTCCATGTCGTGCAACGCGGTCAACGTCGGCGCGTCCTCGGGCAGAAAGGCCGCACTGCTGCGCTCGACCACCGACGGCAGCGACGGCAGGCCGAGAGTGACCGCTGCAGCCGCGACCAACCAGCCGACGACGACCAGACGCGGGAAACGGATTCCCGCCGTGCACAAACGGGCCAGACGACCCGGCGCCCCAGCATCCACGGATGCCTCCATGACTTGTATCTTGAGTTTGTACTCGCAGTACAACATAGGCTGAGGCTGCTGTCGATACCCTCCGAATACGCAGTGTCACTCGTCCGGAAAGGTGTGTGGAGATGCGGCAACTGCCTGCCTCCATCGCAAGCAAGCTCTACGGAGCCGCGGAACTGATCGCCGAGCGCGGAGTCGCCGAGGCCAAGATGGACGAAATCGCGGCTGCCTCCGGCATCCCTCGCGCAACCCTCTATTACTACTTCACCGGTAAGGATGAGATCCTCGCCTTCCTCCTCACCGACATGCTCGAGGCAATTGCTGGCGAGGTAGCGGCAGCTGTTGGGGCCACCGGAAGCGCCCGCGTCCGCCTCGAAGCTGCGGTCCAAGCCCAGATCGCCGTGATGCTCGACCAGCCCGCCGCATGTCGGGCGCTCGTTGGTGACCTCGGCCGAGCCACCAGACTTCCTGCGCTCGCTCACGCCCTCCAAGAAGCATTCCGCCGTCCCATCGAACAACTCCTTGCCGAAGGCGCCGCCGACGGATCGCTACACGTGCAGCCCCACCCAGAAGAGGCATCCCTGGCGATCTTTGGGGCCATCACAGTCGCCGGTCTGTATCACGCAGTTGAAGACAGCCGCCCCTCTGCAGAACAGGTTGCGAAACGAGTTCTCGGCGTTCTGATGCAAGGGCTTGGCGGCCAAAAGGAACCACGCACCACTGATTGCCCTGCTAGCGCGACTGACGCTCAGGCCTGATGGTGAGATGGCCTCTGAGTGCATGCCCGGGGGTAGCGCGATCACGACCTCGTTCCTCGGCTCCCTGCCGCCCCCACCGCTCAGTCTGACCCGACCTGGGACTAGTTGATGTGCCCGCTGAGAGGACACCCCAAGATTGGGTCGCTCGCCGAGGTCTCAATGCCTGTGCTGCCATGCAGGAGCCCACCTAGACCACCTGGCTCTGCGGAACCGGCGGACTGCGGCTGCATCAGGTCTGGTGATTCAGTGCGGAACCGTCACCACCTCAGGCATTCTTGTCGGAAGTGGCTTGGAGACTGGCCAGTCCATCGCTTGAAGGCATGTGAGAAGTTGGTCAGGTCGCTGAAACCGAGTTCAACAGCTATCTCGCTGACCGACAAGGATCGGTCGAGCAGCTTTAGCGAGGCCCGCTCCAGCAACGACGATTCGAGTATCTCTCGGAACGTGGTGCCCTCGTTGAGGAGACGTCGCTTGAGAGTGCTGGTCGAGATTGACAGTTCGTTTGCGACCGACTGACAGGTTTTTAGTCCGGGGCCCTCTTCTATCGACAGTCTTACCTTGGTCGCGTATGACGCCGGTCCGATCCGGTGCTCAAGGGATTTCGACAGATCGGCGATCGCGTGTCGGTATGCAACGGGGTCGGAGAACCGGCAGACCTCGTTCAGGACCTCCGTGGGCACATACAGGAACGTCATGGGCGCGTTGAAAACCAGGTGTCTTCCCAGCGCGTCCTCATGCTGGGTCGTGGAGGCGGGCGCCGGCCAACTGGTGTGCAGCCTGACGGTTGACACGTCGCCAGCGAGCATTCGGATCAACCGCAGGAGCGCGGAACCACAGTAGGTGACGACCAGGCAGTCCAGGTCCGGATCGCCCGTCTGACCTGTGAGCCCGACCGCAAGGCCGTCGTCATTCGGATGGAACCGCGTACTGACGGCCGTCGTAATCAAGGGAAGATACGTGAGCAGTTCCATGACCTCAGCGACCGAGCCCGCACTGATCAAGGGAAGACTCAATGGGCCGAATGAGGTCAGCTGGGCCTGATCTGCGAACGCATGGCCGAGGTGGGTCGCTTGATCGGCGTCCAGGTTGGGGTACACCTCCCGGAACCATCGAGCCGGTGCCTGGCCGCCGAGTTGCAGCAGGGTCGTCTCGTCGGCTCCCTCGCGAACCATGATGGCGCGGAACCGTGCGGCTGCCTCTGCGTCGAGAGTTTGGCTCTCGAGCAGCTGTGCGAAAGCCGTGTAGGGCACGCCCGCGTCGCTGCCGTTCAAAGACACTCCTTGAGCCGAAATCACAACTTTCTGACTCGTGTGACCATAGCCACAGGGCGCATCCGCGACAAGAGTTTGTCCAAGGCTTTGCGGCCCACAACAGCACCAGGAGAGTTGATCATGACAGTGGTTAGGTTTGTGTCACACGACGGGAAGACGCACGCGGTGCCCGTTGAGGAAGGGCAGTCGTTGATGCAGGTCGCGACGAACAACGCGGTGCCTGGCATCGACGGTGACTGCGGTGGAGAAGCTGCGTGCGGGACCTGTCACGTCATCGTTGATCCGCAGTGGTCCGAATGTGTCGGGCCGCCCGGCGCCGATGAGGAGGAGATGCTCGCGATGAACCCTGAGCGTGAACCGACCTCCCGGCTGTCTTGCCAGATGGTGGTCTCCGACGTGTGGGACGGGCTGAGCGTCCGGCTTCCCGAATTTCAGATGTGACGACGAGAACGGGTTGAAATGATGAAGATTCCTGAGGCAATCACGGCCAAAGTTCAATCCTCCATCCCGATGGAGCGCCAGATTCAGGGCGCGCATCTCTACGACAAGACCATGAGATGGGTGAGAGGTGCGAACGGCGACAGGATGTTCGTAGAACGTCCTATCCCGCCGGTCGACGAGGTGGAGCTCGCGGACATCGACGTCAGCAATCCCTTCCTGTATCGGCAGGGTCGATGGCAATCCTACTTCGAGCGCCTGCGCAACGAGGCCCCGATCCATTATCAGCCCAACAGCCCGTTCGGCCCGTTCTGGTCGGTCACTCGTCACGCCGACATCATCGCCGTTGACAAGAACCATGAAGTCTTCTCGGCCGAACCTTTGATCGTCATCGGTGTTCCACCTCGATTCCTCGACATCGAGATGTTCATCGCGATGGATCCTCCGCGTCACGACCTGCAGCGACAGGCGGTCCAAGGCGTTGTCGCGCCGAAGAACCTGCGCGAGATGGAGGGCCTCATCAGGACACGTGTCCGCGAGGTGCTGGACGATCTTCCTGTGGGTGAGCCCTTCAACTGGGTGCAGCGAGTATCAATCGAGCTGACGGGCCGCATGCTCGCCACCTTGCTGGACTTCCCGTACGAGCAGCGTCAAAAGCTCACCTACTGGTCAGACCTTGCGTCGTCGATGGAGCAGGCCAACGGTGGCCCCTCGGACAACGACGAAGTCTTCCATGGAATGCGCGACATGGCGCGAGGTCTCAGCGCGCTCTGGCATGACAAGGCGGCCAGGACTGCTGCCGGGGAGGAACCCGGCTTCGATCTGATCACCATGCTGCAGAGTGACGACAACACCAAGGATCTGATCGACCGCCCCATGGAGTTCCTCGGGAACCTGGTGCTGTTGATCGTCGGCGGCAACGACACCACCCGGAACTCGATGAGTGGCGGGGTTCTAGCGCTCAACCAGTTCCCGGACCAGTTCGAGAAGCTAAAGGCCAACCCCGACCTGATCCCCAACATGGTGTCGGAGATCATCCGCTGGCAGACGCCGCTCGCCTACATGCGCAGGGTCGCGAAGACCGATACCATCCTGAACGGCCAGTTCATCCGCAAGGGCGACAAAGTCGTCATGTGGTACGCGTCTGGTAATCGCGACGAGACGGTGTTCGATCGGCCAGATGAGCTGATCATCGACCGGCCAAACGCACGCAACCATATCGCCTTCGGATTCGGTGTCCACCGTTGCATGGGCAACCGGCTGGCCGAGTTGCAACTGCGCATTCTCTGGGAGGAGCTGCTCCCGCGCTTCGAGAACATCGAAGTCGTGGGTGAGCCGGAATACGTGCAGTCCAACTTCGTGCGGGGTATCAGCAAATTGATGGTCCGACTGACCCCAAAAAGCAGCGCATGACCGCACTGAGAACGGTGATTGTCGGAGCAAGCCATGCCGGCGCGCAACTCGCGGCCAGCCTGCGCCAGGAAGGCTGGGACGGCGAGATTGTCCTGGTGGGCGATGAGTCGCCAGTGCCCTATCAACGCCCACCACTGTCGAAGGCCTATCTGGCTGGGAAGAGCGCCTTCGAAGAGCTGGAAATTCGCAGTGCGGAGTTCTACGACAAGCGGAAGATTAGCCTTCTCGATGCGAGGGTCGAGGCGATCGACCGCTCTGCTGGCCACCTGACGCTGAGCAGCGGCCAGTCGCTGGCCTACGACCATCTCGCGTTGTGCACCGGCGCGCGTCCGCGACGGTTGCTCGTCCCAGGTGCCCATCTTTCCGGTGTTTGCTACCTGCGCACCGCCATGGACGTGGACCTGATCCGAGCAGCCGCCCAACCAGGAAGCGTGGCCGTGATCGTTGGCGGGGGGTACATAGGGCTCGAGGTGGCAGCCTCGCTGCGCGCCTTGGGGCTGGACGTCACCGTGCTCGAGGCGACCGAGCGTGTTCTCGAAAGAGTCACCGCTCCCGAGGTCTCAGCGTTCTTCCAACGGGTCCACCAAGAGGAGGGTGTGAGCATTCGAACCGGAGCCCTCGTCGAGGCCTTCACCGGTGAAACCAAGGTCCGCGAAGTGCTCCTGTCCAATGGCGAGGCCGTCCCTGCAGACCTCGTGATCGTTGGCATCGGTGTCGAGCCGAACACCGAGCTCGCCGCATCAGCCGGCTTGGAGGTCGACAACGGTATTGTGATTGACGACCGTGCTCGGACAAGTGACCGGAACATCGTTGCGGCCGGTGACTGCACGAGTCGATACATGGCCTCCTACGGCGGTCGGGTCCGCCTGGAATGCGTTCCAAGCGCGGGGGAGCAGGCCAAAGTGGCCGCAGCGACGATCTCTGGAAAGTCCAAGGAGATCGCTGCTCTTCCATGGTTCTGGTCGGATCAGTACGACGTCAAGCTCCAGATCGCTGGGCTCAACACCGGGTTCGACGAAGTCGTCCTCAGCGGTGACCCGAAACTGGACCGTGACTTCACCTGCTTCTACCTTCGTCAAGGCGAGCTAATCGCTGCGGATTGTGTCAACCGTCCCCGTGACTTCGTCGTCAGCAAGCGGCTTCTGACGCAGGCGTCTCGGGGCGTTGGGCGAGCCGAGCTGACTTCGGCTGTGAGTGACGCGGGTGCGTAATGCCGTGCGATCCGGGCTCGTCGCGAGCCGGGCGTGCTGGAGCGGAGGGCTCCGGGCCAACCGCGAATCCCATGGCAACGAAGAGTGGACCTATCGTCGAGAGGACATTCAATGACGACCTGCCTATCGCGTTCGGGCAGACAGAGCCCTGCGCGCGGTCCGAGACCAGTTGCCAGTCCGCGACCTCGCACCAGTTCGGGCAGGCTCCGGTCTCAAGTCGGTTCAGGAAACTGTCAGGCTCCCGTCTCTTGGCCACGTCATGGACTGCTCCCGATTCGGACCAGTCTCACCCGGGCCAAGAACAAGCGATGGGACAACGCCTCGCTACCGGTTCTCGCGGACGAGTATCCGATGACCTTGGAGCGAGGATGAGCTGCAGTCCGGCGTCGTTCCTTGAGGCGACTGAGTTCCTCGACATCGAGCACGAAGACATCCGCGCCTTCACCGAGGCCACCGTTGGTGACGCGTCCGGCGACAGGGAAAAGGCGAGGCGCCTCTTCGCTGCCGTCCGGGACCAAGTCTGGTACGACCCCTACACCGTTTCGGCCGACCCCGCCAACTACCGCGCGAGTTTCGTCCTCCAAGCGGGCCGTGCCTATTGCGTCCCGAAAGCGGTCCTCTTGACCGCAGTGTGCCGTGCAGCGGGAATTCCAGCGCGGTTGGGGTTCGCTGATGTGCGCAACCATCTGCAGACCGAATCACTGCGAAAGCTCATGGGCGGCACCGACCTGTTCGTCTATCACGGATACAGCAGTCTCCACATCGACGGGAGATGGCTCAAGGCCACCCCGGCATTCAACGTCGAACTATGCGCTCGTTTCGGCGTTCCACCTGTGGAATTCGACGGCGAGCACGACGCGCTCATGCACGCTTTCACTGGGGACGGAACCCAGCACATGGAGTACGTCCGCGAGCGCGGCGTCTATGACGACCTTCCCCTGGCCGCGATCCTGACCGAGCTTCGGAACACCTATGGATCGATGGTCGAGGCCTCGCCGCAGGCGATCGACGACGCCTTCACCGCAAAGCCCGCCAGCCAGGTCAAACCCGGTGGATCCTCACGCCGGTCCACTTCGCCTCAGGAGGATCAATGACCACCACAACGACCTCAAATAGCGCACTCGAGGTGCGCAACCCGTCCGACGGTCAGCTGGTGGGAACCGTGTCCGTTGACGACCGTGACGCTGTGAACCGCCGCGCCACGCAGCTCCGGCTGGCCCAACGTGCATGGGCCGAGGCTGGTCCGCGGCAGCGCTCCAAGTGGCTGCGCCTCTGGCGCGACTGGATCCTCACGCACTCCGATGAGCTCACCGACCTGCTGCAGGCCGAGACAGGCAAGGTTCGTCCGGACGCGCTCGTAGAGACGACCGCCTCGTGCGAGTTCATCACCTACTACGCCGACCATGCCGAGGAGTTCCTCGCCGACGAACGGGTCAAGACCGCGGGTCTACTCAGCCTGCCGAAACGACTGTCCAAGACCTACCAGCCCTACCCACTCGTCGGTCTGATCACCCCGTGGAACTTCCCGATCACCCTGTTCCTCATGGACGCAGCCCCCGCACTGGCTGCCGGTTGCGCGGTACTGGCGAAGCCCTCAGAAGAGACACCGCTGACCTGCGCGCGGGTCATCGACGGCTGGCGCGAGATCGGCGCGCCACCCGTTCTCGCACATGTCACAGGAGCCGGCGACACTGGTGCCGCAGTGGTGGATGCCGCCGACTTCGTCCAGTTCACGGGCTCGACAGCGACAGGGCGCCAGGTCGCCCTCCGCTGTGCTGAGCAGTTGAAACCGGTGAGTCTGGAGCTGGGCGGCAAGGATCCGGCGATCGTGCTGGAGGACGCCGATCTCGCTCGAGCGGTCGAGGGCGTCGCCTGGGGTGGCCTTTTCAACGCAGGGCAAGTCTGCATCTCCGTCGAACGCGTGTATGTCGTTGCTGCGGTCTACGAGGAATTCGTGGCCCGCCTGACACAGCGCGTGCAGTCCCTGACCCAGGGGGCGGATGCCGGCAACGATGTTGGTGCGATGGTCACCGCGAGACAAGTTGACATCGCGGATCGCCACGTCAGCGAGGCGGTGGCCGCGGGAGCGAAGGTAGTGGCCGGCGGCAAGCGGGGTGCGGCCGGGAACTACTACACGCCAACGGTCCTTGTCGACGTGGATCACACGATGTCCTGCATGACCGAGGAGACCTTCGGACCCACGATCCCGGTGATGTGCGTCGCCGACGAAGAAGAGGCCATCCGACTGGCCAACGACTCGACGTACGGATTGTCGGCGACCGTGTGGACTCGTGATCGTGCTCGCGCCCGCCGTGTTGCACGGCGCCTGGAGGTCGGCGCGGTCAACATCAACGATGTCTTCAGCAACCTCTTCGCGATGACGTTGCCTCACAGTGGCTGGAAGGCCTCCGGGATGGGCGCCCGGCTCGGAGGAGCCGACGGGCTGCACAAGTACTGCCGCGTCCGCGCGGTCACCGAGCCACGACTTCCAGTCCGGGCAAGAGAGCTCACGTGGTACCCGTACTCCGCCTGGCGTACGGCCATCGCCGCGAAGATGCTGCGCGCAGCAGCCGGACGCGGCCTGAGTCAACGCCTCGGCCAGAACAAGGAGCACCGCAGATGACGCACGCCACTTCCTTCCCCGCCAAGACGATCGCGATCACTGGAGGAGCCCGTGGCATCGGCTACCAGACGGCGAAGGAACTGACCGAACGCGGCCACCGCGTTGCCATCGGCGACATCGACGAGGCCCGTATCAAGAAAGCGGCGGACGAGCTCGGTATCTCTGTTGTGGGCCATCTCGACGTCACCCACCCCGACTCGTTCCGGGCGTTCCTCGACATGGTCGAGGAACAGCTTGGCCCCCTCGATGTGCTGGTCAACAACGCGGGCATCATGCCCACCGGACACGCTCACGAGGAGGACGACGCCGTCACCCGGCGACAGGTGGAGATCAACCTCCTCGGAGTGATCTTCGGGACCAAGCTCGCCCTCCAGCGGATGCTGCCGCGGCGGGCCGGACACATCATCAACACCGCATCGCTGGCCGGGGAACTGCCCGTGCCTGGCCTGGCTACCTACTGCGCCACCAAGTTCGCAGTCATCGGATTCACCGAGGCAGCACGGCAGGAGTACCGCAAGTCCGGGATCCAACTGTCCACCGTGCGACCGACATTCACCAACACCGAGCTCGTCGCCGGCACGGCCGGAGCCAAGGGGCTGCGCAACGCCGAACCCGAAGAGATTGCTCGCGCGACAGCCGAGCTGATCGAGCATCCCCGTCCCTTCGTACGGGTCACTCGCCTCGCCGGCGGCATGGTCGCAGCGATGAAGTTCGTGCCCGGACGGGTGGCGTCCGCGCTCGGCTCTGTCCTGGGCACGGACTCGGTCTTCCTCGACGACGTCGACATGGTCGCCCGCCAGACGTACCTCGACCGCATTCGGAACAACTGACCCCCAACTCCAGAACCATTCGGCACGAAGAGCACAAAGAGAAGGACGCCACATGCCCGTCAATGCCTTCATCCAGGACTACCCCCATCGACTGGGGGGACACTGCGGCTCCGGTGCGATGCGCGATCTGCTGCACTGGCACGGTCTGGGATGGGATGGACCGCCCAATGAGGGCCTGGTCTTCACGCTCGGCGGCGCTCTAGGGCTCTCGTTCCTCCGGTCGAGCGAACTCTTCCCCCCGCTGTACCTGGTGGGGCGAGGTGCTGACTTCGAAATCGATCTACCGACGCGACTGGGCGGTGTCGTGCAGGTCCTTACCACCGACGATCCCGCCGAGGGATGGTCGTGGGTCCGTAACGAACTCGACGCCGGTCGACCCAGCCTGATTTGGGGAGACATCGCCGAACTTCCGTACCTCCGTGTCCAGCTGCAGATGAGCCGTCACGACATCGTCGTCATCGGCTACGACGAAGACGAACAACTCGCCTACGTCGTGGACAACGACCGCGCCGAGGTGCAGAAGGTGCCTTTGGACGCCTTGGCCCGGGCACGGTCCTCAACGGCATTCCCACAACCCACGCGTCACTGCACGTACCGCATCACCTGGCCGCCGTCCCTGCCCGCCATCGAGGAAGCCGCCGCGGGCGCGTTCATCCAGTGTGCCGGCAACATGCGCGATCCGTCACAACACAGCATTGCCGGCCCCGCCACAGCCGCGGTCGGTGCCGAAGGCCTGAAGGCGGTTGCTCTGTTCGCTGACGACATCGCGACCTGGGCGGAACTTCCCGACGACGAACTCGGACTCTTGTTGTTCAGCCTGGGTGCCTTCATCGAGAAGGCAGGCACCGGCGGCGGGCTCTTTCGGCGACTGCTCGCAGATGGCTGCGCAGAAGTCGCACGTCTGACCGGCGACCAGGCGACCGCTGAGGCTGCGACCGAAGCTGCCCGTTGCGCACAGGGCTGGACAGAAGCCGCCCGCGCTGCGGTCAAGCGCGACACCCACCCACGTTCGCGGATTGACGACGTGGTCCTGATAGCCAGCCGGCTACCGGAGTTGGAGTTGCGTCTCGTCGAGTCCCTGGAGTCTGCCGCAACCTCCTTGGCGGCGGCAGATGGCTGATCATCGCCATTGACGTTCGAAGGTCGGCTATCTCGGAACAACTGTCCGTGCGGATCCACACACGAGTGAAGGAACCTTATGCAGAGCACGATGATGAACGTCCCGTTGACGACCACAGCAATCATGCGTCACGGCGCAGGCGTGCACGGGTCTGCAACGGTGCGGACGCTGCAACCCGATGGAACCGTAAAGGTCGGCACCTTCGCCGAGGTCGGCCGTAGGGCTGCGCAGTTGGCTCACGCGTTGCGAGGCTGCGGAATCACTGGCGATGATCGGGTCGCCACCTTCATGTGGAACAACCAAGAACACGTGGAGGCGTACTTGGCGGTGCCCTCGATGGGCGCGGTGCTCCACACCCTGAACTTGCGCCTCGCCGCGGAGCAGATCACCTACATCGGCAACCACGCCGAAGATCGAGTGATCATCGCCGATGGCAGTCTCGTACCCCTCCTGGCTCCGGTGTTACCGCAGATCACCAGCGTGCACACCGTCGTGGTGACGGGCGACGTCGATCTCACTCCGCTACGCAGCAAGGACGTCACGGTCGTGAGATACGAGGATTTCATCTCGGGTCAGCCCGAGGCCTTCGACTGGCCCGAGCTCGATGAAGGCACGGCGGCGGCCATGTGCTACACGTCCGGGACCACCGGCAATCCCAAAGGAGTCGCCTACAGTCACCGGTCGACCTACCTGCACTCCATGGCCGCCTGTCTCGCAGACGGCCTCGGTATCGGCGCCGGTGACCGCATCCTCGCGATCGTGCCCATGTTCCACGCCAACGCTTGGGGCCTGGTCTATTCCGCCTTCATGGCCGGTGCCGACCTACTCATGCCCGAGCGTTTCCTACAGGCCGAACCGCTCGTGCGCCTGATCGGTGCTGAGCGACCCACGATCGCCGGAGCAGTCCCGACGATCTGGAACGACGTCTTGAACTTTCTGGAGTCCAACCCAAGCCACGATGTGTCCTCGCTCGGTCTTGTCGCCTGCGGTGGCTCTGCGGTGCCCCTGCACCTCATGAAGACATTCCAAGAGAAGTACGGCGTGCAGATCGTCCAAGCATGGGGGATGACTGAGACCTCTCCGCTGGCCGCCGTCGCCCGTCCGCCCGCATCGCTCGACCCGTCCGAGCAGTGGCAACTGCGTGCCACCCAGGGGCGTCCGGTCGCTGGAGTGGAATTGAGGATCGTCGACGATGCGGGCCGAGTGCTGCCCAACGATGGCGCGGCGGTGGGGGAGTTGCAGGTGCGCGGGCCCTGGATCAGCGGCGCCTACTACCGGGAGGAGGACGACGGAGAGAGGTTCCACGACGGGTGGTTGCGCACCGGCGACGTCGGGCGCATCAACTCACGCAGCTTCGTCACGTTGACCGACCGCACCAAGGACGTGATCAAGTCCGGAGGGGAGTGGATCTCTTCGGTTGAGCTTGAGTTGCACCTCGCCGGTCACCCCGACGTTCTGGAAGCCTCCGTGGTGGGGGTTCCGGACGCGAAGTGGCAGGAGCGGCCACTGGCCGTCATCGCCGTACGCGAGGGCAGGGAACTCACACCGGCCCAGCTTCGTGACTTCCTCGAGGACAAGGTTGCCAGGTGGTGGCTGCCGGAGCGCTGGAGCTTCGTCGCCGAGGTACCGAAGACGTCGGTCGGGAAATTCGACAAGAAGCGCCTACGCGCACTGCATGCCGACGGCGAACTGGCCGTCATCGAAGTCTGAGAAGTATCGCTTCACTCGGACAACTCGAAGCCCGACGAATAGAGAAGTGACACGGATGACGGCGATTGGGAAGCACAGCAACCAGATGACGCCCGTTGGCGGTAGCGAAGGCGACGTATCCCGCGAGGGGGGAGTGATCTCTCGCTGGGCGGCGCACCTCGCCGGTCAGCGCCCGGTGGGGATCGGCCAGACGCTGCCCCCGCACTCGCCGGATTGCGCCGGATGCGGGCCGGATAATCCGGCCGGCCTGCATCTGCGTGCGGTCCGCACCGCGTCGGGAGTCGAAGCAGTCCACTGCTTCGACGAGGCGCATGTAGGAGCCCCAGGTATCGCGCATGGAGGAGCGGTCGCACTCGCGTTCGACGACTTGTTTGGGTTCGTGCTCTACACGGTCGGATCGCTCGCCGTCACTCGCAGCCTTACCGTCGAGTACCGAGCACCGTTCCGGTTGCGCCAGCCGTACACCTTCTGCGCCAACGTGGCCCAACGGGAAGGACGACGGCTGCTGCTCCACGCCGAGGCGCGGGACGACAATGGACGGGGGGTCGGATCCGCCGAGGCCACCTTCGTGGTCGTCGGTGCTGAACATTTCGCCGCGAACGCTGGACAAGGAATGAGCCCCGGCGAATGCGACCTGCAGATGAGAGATCCGAGAGGTCCGAGCAACGTGCCCAGTTCAGTAGCGGTGTCCTACGTGCACAGCCAGCCATCGGTGGAGGTCCAGTGAGGTTACCTGCGTTTCTACCTGGGTGGGGCGTGGCGTGGTGGATCGCGTTCTTGGTCTGCAAGCCGGCGTTGGTCTTGGTGCGCCGTCGGGACTGGCATGGCGTTGAACAGATCCCATCCAGCGGCGGCGTGGTGCTCGCCGTGAACCACGTTTCCCATGTTGACCCGCTGCTCATTGCCGAGATGGTGCTCGCGAACGGAAGGACTCCGGCATTCCTTGCCAAGAGCAGTCTGTTCGGCGAGCGCATCGTGGGGTGGTGGTTCCGTGCCGCCGGGCATGTGGAGGTTGACCGTTCTCGTGGCGCGGACGGATTCGGCGCCGCCTTGACATCTCTCCGCGGCGGTGCGCTTCTTGTCATCTATCCCGAAGGATCGATTACGAGAGACCCCGACGGCCGCATGATGGATCTCAAGACAGGAGCGGTGCGGCTGGCACTCGAGTCAGGAGCACCGTTGATTCCGGTGGTGCAACGAGGCGCTCAAGAGATCCTGCCCGCCTATAGCCGGCGCCCGAGGCTGTTCAAGCGGACGACCGTCAGTATCAACGTCGGTCGTCCGCTGGACCTTACCGATCTCAGAGAGCAAGGACTTGAGCCTGAAGCGGTCAGCGCAGGAACACGTCGGCTGGCCGACACGCTTGCCCGAATGTTGGAGCAATTGTCGGACGGGCGCGGCACCGGTCTGTCTCCGTCGCTCGACTTGCACGTGGGTGGTGACGATCACAAGCGGTCACGCGACGACTTCGCCCGCCAGCAACTGCGATGCCTAGATGCGTCACAGAGCGGTCCGTAGTAGGCCCGACTGGTTGGGTCCTCCAGGGCGGCGAACGCGGGGAGGAAGAACACGCGTTTGAGCTGCAGCCGGACCTCGGGCCGGTACATCAGGCCCTTCGGGACTGCTGCACGTAATGGTGACAGTTGGGTTAGGACGCCCGGGTGAAGGTTGGGGTCATGATGGTCTCGCAGTCGATCAGGGTCAATTGGGCGAGTCGTGCTTGGCGTCGGCGGCGGTGGTCTTCGGATCGCGGCGGCTCAGGCCAGGTTGTCAGGTGAATGAAACAGCTCCCGGTGCTGGATCGCCAGCCGGAGCTCGTCCCCGGTCTTGGCTACCGGCCGGTCCAGTAGATCCTCCGCCCGGCCAAGCCGATACCGGATGGTGTTGCGGTGCACGCAGAGTTCCTCGGCTGTGTCCTCCACGCTTCCACCGTGTGACAGGAAGGCTAGAACCGTTTCGCGTATCCGTGCCGTCGGCTCATCGGATGAACCCAGCGGCCCCAGCACACGATCGACGAACCGGTCGACCTCGGGACTGCAGCCGAGCAGCGCAAGGAGCTCGATCTGCTCGTAGCGCATGACAGCTGCTGATCCACCGCCACTCGTGGCGGCCTCAAGGGTGCGTCGGGCATCATCGTGGCTGCTGACGAACCCCGCCTGGCCGGGGGCGGGTGTGCCGGCGTACAGTGCTGCGCTGATGCTCACCAGGTCGGGGGCGAGGTTCTCGAGACCGCCTAGATCCGGCTGGTCACGCGTGCCGATCCAGGCCCACAGTTGACGGCCGCCGGGGTGGACTACAAGAGGACTACTCCCGCCGAGTAGGCTCGCTACCTCGTGGACGATACGTTCGAGCCCGTCGATGGCATAAGCGTCGGCGGTCTCCAGGATCAAGGCGGTGTGCCTCACCGACATCGGATAGCCGCCCAGAGCGGCCGAGGCGCGCCGGGGGTCGGTGGGCTCGTTAGCCAAGAGGGCCTTCACGACTTCGTACTGCCTCGCCGCCACGCCCTTGGTGCGGCGGGAACTCTCGGCATGGAAGATCTCGGTGGAGTCTGTGATCGCTCCGTCGATCCATGAGCTCGCGCGGCCCCAGAAGAAAATGAGCAGCGCAGCATGGTCGATCTGGTCGGTCGGCAGTGCGTTGACGACGCCGGTGACGTAGTGCCATGACTCCTGCTGAGCCACTCTGTACATCTTGATCAGAAGCTCCAGCGGCAGTTGACGGCCGGCGACCTCACGAGCCAATTGACTGCCCGCTTTAGGCAGGTGGGCGTGGAAATCGGGTTGGCCGAAGGCCGCTAGGAAAGCAAGCCAGTGCTCCCTGACGGCGTCCTCCAGGAGCGCGAAAAAATCCGGCGCCGAGGCGAGTTCGGGCAACTCGCGCCGGATCGCGCTGCTGGTCCGGGTGACCCACCGTTCGACCATCTCCGGGCGCAATTCGTCGGCGACGAACCGGGGGAGCCAGGTGGCGAAATCGGCGGGAAGAGCATCGATGGACAACTGAAATCCCTCCCGGATTGGGTAGCGCTGGCTTGCCAGGCTAGCCCAATTTGTGACCCCGGCCACGTCGTGATCGCGTCAGTGCTGCGGCACGGCCTAGTTTGCGGAAAGGCATGGAGCGGTTGTCGTGTTGCACAGTCCGGGCGCCCATATTTGGTGCTGCCTACAAGAGGTCTCCGCGAGCCCGGTGTTGAACTTCGCAAGCCCAGTCATGTGACGGGTGACACGTTTCCAAAGGACTGAAAGTGATGTTCCGGTGAACGCATCGAGCCCTGAACAGGTCTACGACGTCGTCGTGGTCGGCTCCGGCTTCGGCGGCTCGGTCGCCGCTCTGCGACTGGTCGAGAAGGGCTACCGGGTGCTGGTGCTCGAGGCCGGTCGCCGGTTCCGCGACGAGGACTTCGCGGCGACCTCCTGGGATGCCCGGAGGTTCCTGTTCGCGCCTCGGATCGGCTGCTTCGGGATCCAGCGCATCCGGCTCCTCCGCGACGTGGTCGTGCTGGCCGGCGCCGGCGTGGGCGGTGGGTCGCTGGTGTACGCGAACACGCTCTACGAGCCGCGCTCGGACGCGTTCTACCGCGACGCTCAGTGGTCCCACATCACCGACTGGCGCGACGAGCTGGCTCCCTACTACGACCAGGCAAAACGCATGCTCGGGGTCCGGCCCAACCCGACGACCACCCGGCCCGACGAGATCATGGGCGAGGTCGCCGCCGAGCTCGGCGTGGCCGACACCTACGGTCCCGCGCCGGTCGGGGTCTTCTTCGGTCGCGGTGACACGTTGGAGCCGGGCGTAACGGTCGCCGACCCGTACTTCGGCGGGGTCGGCCCCGACCGCACCGGTTGTCTGGAGTGCGGCGAGTGCATGACCGGATGTCGGCACAACGCGAAGAACACGCTGCTGAAGAACTACCTCCATCTCGCCGAGCGGGGTGGTGCCGAGGTGCGGGAGCTCACCACCGTCGACAGCATCACCCCGTACGACTGCGGCTACCGCATCGCGGTTCACGAGTCGGGCGGCTCGCGCCGCCGCACCGCGCACACGATCACGGCCGACCAGGTCATCATCGCTGCCGGCACCTGGGGTACGCAGGAGCTGCTGCACACCATGAAGCAGCGCGGGCTCCTACCCGGCCTCTCGGACCGGCTCGGTGAGCTGACCCGCACGAACTCCGAAGCGCTGTGCACCGCGAGCATGCGGCCCGGAGCCCGGATCGACGGCGACCTCAACCGCGGCGTCGCCATCACCAGCTCGATCCACCCCAACGACCACACCCACATCGAGCCGGTGCGCTACGGCGCCGGCTCCGGGTTCATGGGGTTGCTCACCACCGTCATGACCGACGGCGGCGGCCGGGTGCCCAGGGCGCTGAAGTGGATCGGCCAGATCCTGCGCCACCCCGTCCAGTTCCTCGGTCACTACCTGGGGATCCGCACCTGGGCGGAGCGTACGGTCATCGCCTTGGTCATGCAGACCAGCGACAACTCGATCACCGTCTTCGGCAAGAAGCGGCGCTTCGGTCGCGGGGCGCTGCGGCTGTCCTCGAAGCAGGGCCACGGCGAGCCGAACCCGACCTGGATCCCGGTCGCCAACCAGGCGATCCGCAGCATCAGCGAGAAGATCGACGGCCGGCCGTTCTCGAGCATCGGCGAGATCTTCAACATCCCGATGACGGCCCACTTCCTTGGTGGCTGCGTCATCGGGGACAGCGCCGAGAGCGGCGTCGTCGACCCCTACCACCGCGTCCACGGCCACCCTGGGCTGCACATCACCGACGGCTCGACGATCTCCGCCAACCTCGGCGTGAACCCGAGCCTGACCATCACCGCGCAGGCCGAGCGCGCCATGTCCTTGTGGCCGAACAAGGGCGAGACCGACCTGCGCCCGCCGCTCGGTGCCGCATACGAGCGGATCGCGCCGGTCGGCCCGAAGCAGCCGATGGTGCCGGCCGAGGCGCCGGCCGCGTTGCGGCTTCCGGTGGTCGAGATCAACGGTCGGGCCGCTTCATGACGGCCACCCAGACAGACCGGATGGAGCCGTCCGGTCCCCGCGGCATGACGCCCGAGCGTCAGCGGATCGCCGCCGAGGCGCTCCAGTCGAACGCCCTCTTCAAGGCTCTGGCGTCCTTCGGCGACTTCTACGCTTTCGTCGTCTCGGTCTTCCGCAAGGGGTTCACGCACAGCTTCCAGTTCCGCGAGTTCGTCTCCCAGGCCTGGTTCATCACGACCGTCTCGTTCTGGCCCGCGCTCCTGGTCGCGATCCCGTTCTGCGTCGTCATCATCTTCCAGGTCAACCAGCTCCTGATCGAGATCGGCGCGGTCGACCTCGCCGGGGCCGGGGCCGCCGTCGCCGTCGTCCGTGAGATCGGTCCGATCGTCAGCGTCCTGGTCGTCGCCGGTGCCGGGGCGACCGCGATCTGCGCGGACCTGGGCTCCCGCAAGATCCGCGAGGAGATCGACGCGATGACCACGCTCGGGATCGACCCGATCCACCGGCTCGTCGTGCCGCGCGTGGCCGCCTCGACCCTGGTGGGCATCGCCCTCAACGGACTGGTGACCGTCGTCGGCCTGGTCGGCGGCTACTTCTTCTCGGTGGTGCTGCAGGGCGCGACCCCAGGGCTCTACCTCAACGACCTCACCCTTCTCGTGGGCTTGTCAGACTTCATCGCAGCTGAGGCGAAAGCCGCGATCTTCGGACTGCTGGCCGGGTTGACTGCCTGCTACCTGGGCCTCAACGCCAAGGGCGGCCCCAAGGGCGTCGGGGAAGCGGTGAACCAGACAGTCGTGTTCGCGTTCATGCTTCTGTTCGCCGCCAACAGCGTGATCAGCACCCTGTTCCTCCAGTTCAAGTTGGGAGCCTGAGATGGCGGTCAACGCATCAGCACTCCGCGAGCTCGGCGAGCAGCTCGCCTTCCATGCACGCGCCTACTCCCACGTCCCTCATGCCTTCCACCGCTACCGCAAGGAAGTCGTCCGGCTCCTGGCCGAGGTCGCGATGGGAACCGGGGCCTTGGCACTGATCGGCGGGACCGTTCTCGTGATCGGGTTTCTCACCGCGGCGTCGGGCATCGAGGTCGGCCTGCAGGCGTACACCTCCTTCGACAACATCGGCGTCTCCGCGCTGTCGGGATTCTTCTCGGCGTACTTCAACACCCGCGAGGTGGCTCCGATCATCGCCGGGATCGCGCTCACCGCGACCGTCGGCGCGGGCTTCACCGCCCAGATCGGCGCGATGCGGGTCTCAGAAGAGATCGATGCGCTCGAGGTGATGGCGGTGCCGCCGGTGCCCTACCTGGTCACCACCCGGATCATGGCCGGGCTCATCGCGGTCATCCCGCTGTACGCCATCGCGGTGATGATGTGCTGGCTGGCGACCCGGCTCGTGGTGACCGTCGGCTACGACGAGGCACCGGGTACCTACCAGCACTACTTCGACACCTTCCTGATCCCCGGCGACCTGTTCCTGTCCATGTTGAAGGTCACGATCATGGCGCTGGTCGTGGTCTCGGTGTGCTGCTACCACGGATTCAAGGCCGCGGGCGGACCCGCCGGCGTCGGCCGTGCCGTCGGCCGCGCCGTGCGGTCGGCCCTCATCGCCATCATGTTCGTCGACCTGATCTTCGGCATCGCCATCTGGGGCGGTCCGTCGGTCCACATCGCGGGGTGATCGGGCATGGTTGATCGTCACGTCACGTACGGCCTCACCTTCATCGCGCTGATCCTCGCGCTGATCGTCGGCACCGTCGCCAGCTATGAGGGCGTCTTCCGCTCCACCGTCCCGCTCACCGTCTCCTCCGACCGGGCCGGTCTGACTTTGGCCCCGGGGGCAGCGGTCAAACTCCGAGGTGTGGTGATCGGCCGGGTCGGTTCGGTCGACCATGACGCCGGCGACGGGGTCTCGATCCAGCTCGAAATCGACCAGGACGAGCTCAATCAGATCTCCAGCGACACCACCGCCGAGATCGTCCCGCCGACAGCGTTCGGAGCAAAGTACATCCAGCTCAACCCCGGTGAGCCGGGCGCCGAGCGGATCCAGGCCGGGTCCACGATCGACGCCGACCGGGTCACGGTCGAGGTCGACGAGGCGTTCGAGAACCTCACTCAGGTACTGGACACGGCCAAGCCTGCCGAGGTCGCGGCCGCGCTCACCGCCGTCTCGCAGGCGGTCGACCAGCGCGGCGAGGACATCGGGCTCCTGATCACCCAGACCAACGGCTACCTCACCTCGTTCAACCCCTATCTGAGCACCCTCACCAGCGACATCAGGTCGGGCGCGAGCGTCGCTCAGACCTACGACACCGCGCGGCCCGACCTGGTGGCCCTGGCCGACAAGGCTGCGGTGACCAGCAGGACCCTGACCACCCAGCAGAAGTCGCTGCACGCCTTCGAGGTCAGCCTGTACTCCTTCGACAACAGCGCGAGCCAGCTGCTGGACAGCTCGGGTAGGCGGCTGACCACCACGTTGAAGCTGACCGCCCCGGTCGCTGACGTAGTCGAGCGCTACTCGCCGGAGCTCCCGTGCACGATCCTCGGCCTCGCCTCGGCCAACAAGCTCGCCGAGGCCGCCGTCGGCGGCACACATCCGGGAATCACCACGATCACCCGCATCGTCCCGGGTCGCGATCCATACACGTACGAGCGCAACCTGCCGAAGATCGGCGACACCAGGTCTCCCGAGTGCTACGGGCTTCCGTACGTCACCGAGGAGGAGGCACAGGCTGCGGTGCCGACCTTCGCAACCGGCGCCAACCCCTACGCGGGCAAGCAGCCCACGGTCCAGGAGAACACGCTCACCACGCTGCTCGGCCTGCTGGCCGGTGGCGCCAACGCCGCAGGAGGTAAACAGTGACCAGCAACAGTAAACTTCGGCGCCGGGAGCGTTCCGACCTGATCAAGTTCGGAATCTTCTTGGTGGTCGCGGCGCTGTTCACCTACTGGGTCGGTGTGGTGACGGCCGCGCATCGCCCCGGCGACCGGGTTACGTACGATGCCGTCTTCGCCAACGTGTCGGGTCTCCAAAAGGGCGACTCGGTCCGGATCGCCGGCGTGGACGTCGGCAAGGTCACGGCCCTGGCAGTCCAGCGCGACGCGACCGTGCGCGTCTCCTTTGACGTCCCGCGGGACCAGAAGCTCAACGCCTCGACCGAGGCCACGGTGCAGTACCGGAACCTCATCGGCGACCGGATCGTCCAACTCAGCCGGCCCGACCCGGACGCCAGACCGATCAAGGCCGGCGACACCATCCCAATATCCCAGACCAGGCCGGCCCTCGACCTCGACCTGCTGCTCAACGGGTTCAAGCCGCTCTTCGCGGGCCTTGCCCCGGCGCAGATCAACGCCTTCTCCGGTGACCTGATCAAGATCCTCCAAGGGCAGAGCTCCGCCATCTCCACGCTGGTGCAGCGGGCGGCCTCGCTCACCACGACGCTCGGGAACCGCCAGGAGCTGATCGGGGAGGTGATCCGCAACCTCAACACTGTCGTCGGCACCCTCGATGACAAGCGCGAGACCATCCAGGCGCTCATCGACCAGTTCAGCAAGCTTCTCGACGGTCTCGAGCAGCAGGACACCCAGATCCTCGATGCAGCGGCGCAGACCGACCGGTTCGCCCGTGACGCGGCGTCACTGGTCGAGGCGGGCAGGGAAGACCTGGCGGCCGACCTTACTCAGCTCACCAAGACGGCGAACGGCATCAACCAGGAGCAGGCCACTCTTCAGCAGGTCCTGCAGAAGCTGCCGAACCACTACGCGGCGATCCAGAACACCGCCTCGTACGGCAACTACTTCAACTTCTTCCTGTGTGGGGTCCGGATCCAGACCGAGGCCACCATCACGACTCCCTGGATCATGTCCGACACGCAGAGGTGCAAACGATGAGCGTCCGTACGCCCTCCCAGAACGCCGCCCGAGGCCTGATCGGCACCATGGCGATCGCCCTGGTGGTCACCGCCAGCCTCAACTACAACAAGCTCCCGCTCGTGGGCAACGGTGACATCATCCACGCCGCCTTCACCGAGGCCGGTGGCCTCAAAGGTGGAGATGCCGTGATGGTCTCCGGCGCCCAGGTGGGCAAGGTTCGTGACGTCCGTCTCGATGGCGACGAGGTCGTCGCCGACTTGGTCGTCACCGAAGGTGATGTCGACCTCGGCGGCAAGACCGAGGCACGCATCATCACGGTCACGCTCCTCGGCCGGGCCGCCGTCGAGCTCGTCCCCTCCGGCAGCGGGCGGCTGAGTGCCGGTGACACGATCCCGACCTCCCGGACGTCCTCGCCCTACAACCTCACCGCCACGCTGAACGAACTGACGACGACCACGGCGGACATCGACAAGGCACAGCTGGCCGGCGCGCTCGACCAGGCCAGCGCGGCTCTGAGCGGAACCCACGACGACGTCGGGCCCGCTCTGCGAGGTGTCACTGAGCTCACCGCCGCCGTCGAACAGAACGACGACCAACTTCGCGCCCTGCTCGCCCGCGCCTCACGGGTCTCGGGCGTCCTCGCCAGTCGCAACGAGCAGATCGAGACCCTACTTGTCTCCGGACAGTCGCTGCTCCAGCAGCTCAACGCTCGCCAGGCCGTCGTAGTGAGCCTGCTTAGCAGCGTGCAGGACCTCTCCACGCAGCTGCGTGGACTCGTCGACGACAACCGGGCCACCCTCGGCCCGGCACTGGACCAGCTCGATGCGGTGGTCACTCTGCTCAACCGGAACAAGGCGGCTCTCCAGGACGCCATCACCGGCCTACGCGGGTACGTCACCGGGTTCGGGGAGGCCATCTCGACCGGACCGTGGTTCGACGCGTACATCCAGAACCTCACCTCGCCAGGCACGCTGGTGCCGATCGTCTCGGGGGTCGTGAAATGACCAACTCCTCCAGTCTCCTGCTGCGCCGTGTCCTGATCGGGCTCGCGCTACTGCTCCTCGCCACGGGCGGCTACTACACGGTCAAGGACACCCGCTCGACGGTGCTGACCGCGGTCTTCAGCAACGCCGACGGGCTCTACGAGGGCGACGACGTCAAGGTCCTCGGCGTCGCCGTCGGCCGGGTCACCGAGGTCGATCCGCAAGACGACGGCGTACATGTGAGGATCGAGGTCGAGGGCGGGCAGCGGATTCCGGCCGAGGCCAACGCCGCGATCGTCTCCCCGAGCCTGGTCAGCGGACGGTTCGTCCAGCTCTCACCGGCCTACACCGACGGCCCGGCGATGCCCGACGGTGGCCAGATCCAGCTGGACCGCACCGCGGTGCCGGTCTCGTTCGACGAGGTCAAGAAGCAGCTCACCGACCTCGCCACCGCGCTCGCTCCCGATGGCTCCGGCAAGCAGCCGCTCCGGACCGCCATCGAGACCCTGGACGCCAACCTCCGCAACGGCAACGCCGAGCAACTGAGCGAGGCAGTTGAGGGGCTCCGCAGCGCCACCGCGACCCTCTCGGACGGGCGCGCCGACATGTTCACGACCGTCTCCAACCTGAACAGCTTCACCAAGAACCTCGCTGTCAACGATGCCGCCGTGGCCGGGTTCACCGAGCAGCTCAGCGAGGTCTCCGCGGTGTTGGCCGCCAACCGGCGCGAGCTCACCAAGGCGATCGAGGAGCTCTCCGCGGCACTGGTGGCGACGGGTGAGCTCACCCACGACAACCGCGGCAGGATCAAGAACTCCGTACGCGACCTGAACCTGCTCAGCGCTGCCCTCGCGGACCGATCCAACCAGCTGGCGGCGATCCTGCACATGGCTCCGACGGCCTTGATCGATCTCTTCAACGTCATCGACAAGCAGGCAATCACCGGCCGGGCCTCACTGACCGGGCTCAACGACGCCGCCCAGCTCGTCTGCGGCGCCGTGCTCGGTGCCGGCGGCACGGCACAGCAGTGCCGTGATGCGCTCGCGCCGCTTGTCGACCTGATCAAGACCGCCCAGCAAGGCACGACCGGGCCAGGCGCGACGGGGCCAGGCACGGGGCAGCCAGAGATGGACCCACCGGCCGACCCGGGGCGACCGCCGACACCGCTCCCTGACCTGGGCTCGGGCCTCGACGGGGTACAACCCCTCTTGCCCGGCCTGCTCGGCACCGACCTCGGAGGCGACCGATGAAGACACAGATCCTGGCCACCATGGCCGCAATCGTGGTCGGCCTGACCGGCTGCACGAGCCTCCAGCCGAACGATCACACACTTCCCGGCCAGCCCGGCGTCGGCGGGGACGGCTACACCGTCACCGTCACCTTCGACGAGGTCGCGAACCTGGTGCCGAACTCCGCCGTGCAGATGGACAACGTCGTCATCGGCACCGTCGCCGGCATCAGCGTCTCGGACTGGCAGGCAAAGGTCCGGCTCCGGCTGATGAAATCTGCCCGCGTCCCGGCCGATGCCACCTTCGCGATCGGACAGAAGACCCTGCTCGGCGCCCAGTACATCGACGTCAGCGCGCCCGGGCCAGCCCCGACACCGAGCAGCGCCGACAGCATCGCGGCAGCGGCGGAGCGGACCGAGATACTGCAGCACGGCGCCCGGGTTCCGGTCACCCAGACCGGTACCTACCCGGCCACCGAGCAGGTCCTCGGCGCGGTGGCGCTACTGCTCAACAACGGCGGGTTGTCGCAGATCGAGACCATCACCTCCGAGCTGGCGACCGCGCTGGACGACCGGGTCCCCGACACCCGCAACCTGGTGCGACGGACCAACGAGTTGCTCGCGGTGCTCGACGATAACAAGAGTGAGATCGTGCAGGCGCTCGAGGCGCTCGACCGGCTCTCCGCCGGCCTCGCTAAGGACCGGACGGTCCTGGCGAACGCGATCGACGATATCGCTCCGGGGCTGCGTGCGCTCGAGGAGGAGCGGGAGAGCCTCGTCCGCGCTGTCACCCGGACCGGCGAGACCGGAGATCGGGCGACCAAGGTCATCCGGGCCAGCCGTACGGCTCTCCTCACGAACCTGGACGCCCTGCGGCCCATCCTGACCAGCCTCGGCAAGGTCGGCGACTCCATCCCCGAGGCGCTCAAGCTCGCTCTGACCATCCCGTTCCCCGCGATGACCACGACCAACGCGCTGCGTGGCGACTACGCCAACCTCTTCGCGACGCTCGACCTCCGCGGCTCGAGCCTCACCGAAACCTGGCTCACCGGATTCGGGCCGACCGGCCTGCCTCCCGTTGGCGCCGCCCCCACGTCGACACCCATCCCGAGCACGTCCGACGACAGCGGCTGCCTGATGGCGAACCTGGGGGGCTGCTGATGCTGCTGACGAGACTGGTGAAGCGGCAGTTGGGCGTCTTCGCCTGCCTGACGGCTCTCGCGCTCGGGCTGATGGTCTTCACCTATGCGAGAGTCCCGGCGATGCTCGGCATCGGGGTCTACCAGGTCACCGCCGAGTTCAAAGATGCCAGCGGGCTCTACGAGAGCGCCCTGGTCACCTATCGGGGCGTCAAGGTCGGGCAGGTGACCGACCTTGAGGTGACCCCGCGAGCAGCCGTCGCCACTCTTCGTCTCGATGATGGCACCAGGATCCCCGGCAACGTTGACGCTGAGCTCCACAGCACCTCCGCGGTGGGGGAGCAGTACGTCTCCCTGGTCTCGCCGTCGACCACCAAGGCGGCCTTGAGCGCCGGGGACGTGCTACCAACTTCACGCACCGTCGACATGCCCCAGATCGCGCCCGTCCTGGATGCCGTCAACCACCTGCTTGAGTCCGTGCCGCAGCGACAGACACGCAACGTACTGGATCAGGTCGACACCGGCCTCGGGTCGAGCAGCGAGGACGTCGGCCGGCTGATCGAGGAATCCAGCACGCTCTTGGACACAGCCCAGCAGGAGGTCACCTCGACGACCGAGCTGATCCGCGCCCTGGAGCCGGTGCTCGCCACCCAGCAGGAGATGGCGCCGCAGACCGTGTCGTCGATGTCGTCGCTCCGCGCGCTCACCAAGGAGCTCGCGGCGAACGACGCCGACCTGCGCTCGCTGCTCCGCGACGGGCGTACGGGTCTGGACAGCACCGCCGCGACAGTTGATGACCTCCAGACCACGCTGCCGATGCTCTTGGACAACTTGATGGTCAACGGCGAGGTGCTCAACACCTATCTTCCGCAGCTTCAGCAGACCCTGGTCGTGTACCCCGCCACGATCGGACGACTTCAACAGACGGTCAATCCGCGGGCGAAGGAGGGCGACGTGAAGCTGGACCTACGCGCAGGCGTCAACAATCCACCGTCATGCACGACGGGATACCTGTCCACCGACGATCGACGCAGCCCGTCCGAAGAGAACGTACGCAAGGTCGACCCGCTCGCGCACTGCGAGACCGCGCCCAGCGACCCGTCTTCGGTGCGGGGCGCTCGCAACCAGCCGTGTCCGAATTCCAGCGCGCGGGGCCATCTACCCTCCTCGTGCGGGCTGGAGTTCGGCAAGGGGCGCTGGCCCGAGGGCGACGATCCGAACGCGCCAAAGGCTCCGGCAGGTGAGCCGTCGTCGACGGGGACGACGGACGCATCTGAGGACAACTCCTGGAAGCAGTTGTTCCTCGAGCCGGTCGGGCTGTGGTGACGATGTCCAGACTCTCCACAAGGACCTTCGTGCTCCTGCTGGTGCTAGGCATCGGGCTGCTCGTGTTCGCCGGGCAGCGCGCTTGGTCCTGGCGCGAGGACGTAAGCGCGGAGCATCAGCGAGCGGCGGCCGTCTCGGCGGCTTCCACCGAGGTCACCCGACTGATCTCGGTCAGCGCAGAGGACTCGGAGGCGGCCTTCGAGTCCCTTCTCGACGGCGCGACCGCCTCCTTCCGCAGCGACCTGAAGCAGCAGGCAAGTGCGCTGCAGAAGGCGCTGAAGGCCAACAAGGTCGACGCCGAGGGCGAGGTCGTCTCGGCCGGTGTGGCGCGCTCGACCGACGAGCAGGCGACGGTGTACATCGCGGCGACCGGCACGGTGTCGAACTCGGGCACGAAGGCACCACAGCAACGTGACTACCGGGTCAAGGTCGAGATGCGGAACGTCGAGGGCCGCTGGCTCGTATCCGGACTGGAGTTCATCCCGTGACCATCGATGAGACCGAGATGCCAACAGCCCTCTCAGAAGAGACCGAGGTGGACGAGCACGTGGACAAGTCGCGACCGCCCGAATCCGGTCGGCTCCGGCTCGACCTGGGGGGAAGACTGCTGCGCTGGGCGGTCGTGCTGCTCGTGATCGTCGGACTGGCCGCGGCGATAACCTTCGCCGCGCTCGCCGGTCACGCCTCGGACCGCGCTCGGGACCGAACCGATGCGCTCGCCACGGCCAAGAGCCGGGTGCCCGTCCTGCTGAGCTACGACCACCGCACGCTCGAAGCAGACCTCGACCGGTCCAAGAACCAGACCACCGGCCGGTTTCGCACCGACTACACCAAGCTGCTCGAAGGCCCTGTCGCCAAGGCAGCGACCCAGAAACAGATCTCCACGAAGGCGACCCTCTCCGGGGCAGGCGTCGTCGAGGTCGCCGGGCCGCGGGTCACGGTCCTGGTCTTCATCACGCAGACCACGATCGCGCCTGGAGCCGAGCCCAGCGTCAGTGCATCGCGCGTCGAGGTGAAGATGCAAAGGGTCGGCAACGGCTGGAAGGTGGCTGGGCTCACGCCCCGCTGACCGGACGACAACCCGCGAGTGGAGGCATTGGTATGGGTGTAGACGTAAAGATCGAAGGGCTGACCAAGAGCTTTGGTAAGCAGCTCATCTGGAAGGATGTCACGCTGACGCTGCCTGCGGGCGAGATCAGCGTGATGCTCGGCCCGTCCGGCACGGGTAAGTCCGTGCTCCTGAAGACGCTGATCGGTCTGATCAAGCCCGACACGGGCTCGGTGGTCATCGAGGGCGTCGACATCGCCAGCTGTTCGGAGCGAGACCTCTACGAGGTCCGCAAGCTGTTCGGCGTGCTGTTCCAGGACGGCGCCATGTTCGGTTCGATGGACCTGTTCGACAACGTCGCGTTCCCCCTTCG
>NZ_JBHVKN010000029.1:0-39661 GCF_042798075.1 Nocardioides sp. NPDC057772 | reverse complement strand
CGTCGGCGACGCGCTCCGGCCCTCGGCCGTCGACCGTGGCCCAGCAGGCGGCGCGCAACCTCTCGCGCAGACGTACGTCGCCCAGGAGCGCAGCCAGCCGGGCAACGGCGCCCTCGGGATCGGCGCCGAGCTCGGTCAGGGTGGCGATGCCGACGGCCAGCCCGTCGTCGTCCATCCGGGCGTAGGCGTCCTGCTGGTTGTCGGCGACGCAGACGAACCCGACCGCCGCGCCGAGGCAGAAGAGCTCCCAGGCCGAGGTGCCGGCGGCACTGAGCACCACGTCGGCGTCGGCGACGAGCGCGGCCAGGGCGTCGGTCGGCCCGATCACGTCGACCACCTGCCCCGGGGCAGGTGCGATGCCGGAGACCGACTCGGCCAGCTCCGGGGTGGCCGCGATGACGGTCAGCTCCACGGCGACCCCGGTCTGCGCGACCAGACGGGCGACCTGCGGTGAGACCCCGAAGGCGTCGGTGCCGCCGAAGAACGCCAGCACCCGCAGGGGCGTGTGCTCGTCGGCCGCAGTCTTGGGCGCGCTCGGCCGCTGCCTGACGATGTCCCGTCGCTGCTGGGCGTAGTCGAGCCCACCGAGATGTCTCGAGCCCTCGGGGAGCCGCCAGACCGCGGCCTCGGCGCCGAGGTTCTGGTCGAGGTACAGGTCGGCGACTCGTCCTCGTGGGTCGCCGTCGACGAGCGCCAGCAGCGGCCAGCGGTCGCGCAGGTCGGCGTAGACCGGGGCGGGGAGGAGGTAGGAGTCGACGACGACCGACGACGGGTCGAGGAGGGTGAGGACCTCGCGGACGTCGTCCGCTCCCGGCGACGCGATCTCGATGCCACGGCGGCGTACCTGCTCGGCTGCCCACGGCACCCGGTCCAGATCCGCGACCATCACGACGCGTACGCCTCGGGCGACGAGCTCTTCCCCGAGCGCCAGGCAGCGCATGACGTGCCCGATGCCGACATCGGGGCCGGCATCACACACCATGGCCACCCGACGACACTGGCCCTCCGGCGATCCCACGGACATGTCTGCGCACCCTCCCGGACTCGTCCGTTCCGGCGAACGGCACGGTGTCACCTTTTGCGCGCCAGATCGTTGGCGCACCAGATAGGCCCAGACTAGAGAGCATCCCTGTGACCGTGCCCAATTCGGACGTCCGAGAGTCCGCCGCCCCGATCAGCCATCCTCTCGACGGAGCCAGCGTCCTTGTCACCGGCGGGACGGGCTCGTTCGGAAAGGCGTTCATCCGCCACGTCCTGGACCACCTCAACCCGAGGCGCGTGATCGTCTTCTCGCGCGACGAGCTGAAGCAGTACGAGTGCCGCCAGCTGTTCGGCAACGACCCGCGACTTCGCTGGTTCATCGGCGACATCCGCGACCGCGACCGCCTCCACCGGGCGCTCCACGACGTGGACTACGTCGTCCACGCCGCGGCCCTCAAGCAGGTCGACACCGGGGAGTACAACCCCTTCGAGTTCATCAAGACCAACGTGCTGGGCTCGCAGAACGTCGTCGAGGCCTCCATCGACGCCGGCGTCAAGAAGGTCGTCGCCCTCTCGACCGACAAGGCCTCCTCGCCGATCAACCTCTACGGCGCGACCAAGCTGACCGCCGACAAGATCTTCATCCTCGGCAACAACTACGCCTCCTCCTACGACACCCGGTTCTCCGTGGTGCGCTACGGCAACGTGACCGGCTCCCGCGGTTCGATCATCCCGAAGTGGAAGGCGATGGCCGAGCGCGGCGAGCCGCTGGGGATCACCGACATGCGGTGCACGCGGTTCCTGATCACGCTGCCGCAGGCGGTGCAGATGGTGCTCGACACCTTCGAGCTCATGCAGGGCGGTGAGCTGCTCGTGCCGCACATCCCCTCCCACAAGGTCGTCGACCTGGCGAAGGCGGTCGCCCCCGACGCGAGCTTCGTCGACATCGGGCTCCGCCCGGGCGAGAAGCTCCACGAGGAGATGATCAGCCCCGAGGAGGGCCGCCGCGCGGTCAGCATCCGCGACGGCAAGTACTACGTGATCGAGCCGGAGAACCCGCAGTGGGGCTACAAGCCGATCATGGACGCCGTGCCGGTCCCCGAGGGCTTCCACTGCGCCTCCGACAAGAACGACATCTGGTACGACGCCGACGACCTCCGCAAGGTGCTGGAGTCGGGGATCTGAGCATGCTGCCCTACGGCCGCCAGTCGGTCTCCGAGGAAGACATCGAGGCAGTCACGGCGGTCCTGCGTGGTGACTGGCTCACCACCGGGCCGACGGTCGCCGCGTTCGAGGCCGCGCTCTCCGACCTGGTCGGCGGACACCGGGCGATCTCGTGCACCTCGGGCACCGCTGCCCTCCACATCGCCTACGCCGCCGCTGGGGTGGGTGCCGGCGACGAGGTAGTCACCACGCCGATGACGTTCGTCGCGACCGCGTCGGGGGCCTCGCTGCTCGGCGCGAAGGTCGTCTTCGCGGACGTCGAGGAGGACACGGCCCTTCTCGACCCGGCGGCCGTCGATGCGCTCGTCACCGACCGCACCAAGGTCGTGGCAGCCGTCGACTACGCGGGCCACCCGGCCGACTACGCCGCGCTGCAGCCGATCGCCGACCGGGTCGGCGCGCTGACCCTCGCCGACGCCGCCCACTCGATCGGCGGGTTCGCCGGCGGGCGCCCGGTCGGCGACCTGGCCGACCTGACGACGCTCTCGTTCTTCCCGACCAAGAACCTCACCACCGCCGAGGGTGGCGCCGTCGTCGCCAAGGACCCGGCGATCGCCCAGCGGGCCCACGAGTTCCACTTCGTCGGCCTGGTGCGCGACCCGGAACGGTTCCGGATCGAGGACGAGGGACCGTGGCACCAGGAGGTCCACGAGTTCGGGCTCAACTACCGGCTCACCGACCTGCAGTGCGCCTTCGGGCTCTCCCAGCTCAAGCGGCTGGCCGGGTTCAAGCAGCGACGCGCGGAGATCACCGCCCGCTACGACGCCGCGCTCGCCGGTGTCGACGGGCTGCGCCTGCCGGTCCGGCGCGACGGCGTCGACCCTGCCTGGCACCTCTACCCCGTCCGCATCCTCGAGGACCGTCGGCGCGAGGTCTTCGAGAAGATGCGGGCCTCCGGCATCGGCGTCCAGGTCAACTACATCCCGGTCTACTGGCATCCGGTCTACGCCGACCTGGGCTACCGGCGCGGGATGTGCCCCAACGCGGAGGCGTTCTACGCCGAGGAGCTCTCGCTGCCGCTGTTCCCCGACCTGACCGACGACCAGGTCGACCAGGTCGTCGAGACGCTGATCGGGATCCTGTGAAGTCGCCTGTGAAAACCGCAGTCATCACCCAGGCCCGGATGACCAGCACGCGCCTCCCCGGCAAGGTGCTGCGGGAGGCGGCGGGCGTCACGATGCTCGAGCACCACCTCACCCGCCTCACCGCGGCCGGTCTCCCGGTGATCGTCGCGACGACCACCAACGTCGACGACGATCAGGTCGAGGTGCTGGCGGACAAGCTGGGTGCCGGCGTCGTTCGCGGCAGCGAGCACGACGTGCTCTCCCGCTTCGCGCTGGCAGTGCGGGAGTTCCGGCCCGATGTCGTCGTCCGGGTGACCAGTGACTGCCCGTTGATCGACGGCGATGTCGCACGCCGCGGCGTCGACGCCTGGGTCGCCGCCGGCGACCCGGCGCTCTATGCCAGCAACGCCTTGGTGCGCACCTACCCGCGCGGCCTCGACTTCGAGGTCTTCTCCGCCGCGGCGCTGCTGGAGGCCGACCGGCTCGCGACCGAGCAGCCCCACCGCGAGCACGTCACCCCGTGGCTCTACACCGACGATGCCCGGCCCAAGCTCAACCTGCCGTGGGAGCGGGACGCCTCGGCGTACCGGATCACCCTGGACACCCCCGAGGACCTGCGGCTGCTGAGGACCCTCATCGAGGACCACGACGCGCACCGTCTCGACACCCACGGCCTCGTCGCACTGCTGGAGGACCATCCCGAGCTGGTCGAGATCAACGCTCAGATCGAGCAGAAGAAGCTCGGCCAGTGAGCCTCGGCAAGTAGGATCCGTACACACAGGGGATGTCGCACCCTCCGTCCCAGCAGCGACATCGGGAGCGTTTCATGCAGAAGACTCTGATCGTCCATTCCGGCACCTTCAAGACCGGGAGCACGGCGATCCAGACCTTCCTGGCGCGCGCGAGTCGCGAGGGGAAGCTCCCGCCCGAGGTGGCCTACCCGACGATCGGCCGGGGCGAGCACAGCATCCAGCACCAGAACCTCTACTCCCAGCTGCTCGGCGAGGTGCTCTTCTCCCCCGCCCTCGGCACGTGGGAGCAGCTCGTCGAGTCGATCGCCTCGGGCAGCGCCGAGACCACGGTGATCTCGTGCGAGTCGTTCTCCCTGCTCCAGCCCGAGCACATCAGCGCGATCGGCGAGTACGCGCGCCAGGCGGGTGCGCAGGTCCGCTGGGTCCACTACGTACGCGACCAGGCCACGTTCTACAACGCCTTCTACGTCGAGCGGCTGATGGTGATGCGGCCTGAGCACGCCGAGCTGGTCGACCTCCCCTTCGAGGACTTCCGCGAGTGGTCGCCGCTCGACATGAGCTTCCTCCACTACGGCGAGTTCGCCGACACGATCACCACGGCCATCCCGGGCGTCGACCTGCGGCTCCGCCCCTTCATCCGCAAGGAGCTGCGTGACGGCAACGCCGTCACGGACTTCTTCCACACCTGCGAGCTCCCCCTCCAGGGCAACGGGGCTGCCGCGACCAACGTCGGATCCGGCTGGCGGACCGTCGAGACCGCGCGTCACCTGGCTCCGATCGTGGCGGCTGCGCCGATGCGCGGCCGGCTCCGCGGCGCCGACTCCTGGAAGGCCACCCGGCTGAGGTGGATCCAGATGATCCGTGGCGACTTCGTCACCCTGACCACCCAGCTCGGCTGGAACAACACCAGCGCGGTCTACATGACCCCCGAGTTCCGCCAGGAGCTCCTCGACGACTACCGCGAGGACAACCTCCTCATCGGCAAGCTCGGCGGCTTCGACTTCACCGCGATGATCGAGCAGAGCACCTTCCCCGACTACAACATCGGCGACTACGCCTCCATCCCCGGTGACGAGGTCATGCAGGTCGTGAAGCTGGTCATGCAGGGCCTGCACACGATCCCGGAGGAGATCCAGCAGGAGGTCGAGGAGGCCCGCGCCCGTCGCCGGGAAGCGGCCACGCCGCGCCGCAGGTCGCTCCGCGGCCTCCTGCGCCGCTGACCGCGGCGAGTTCGGTCAGCGCAGGTCGAACACCGAGTACAGCCCGCCCTTGAAGCGCGGCTGACCGAGCACGCGGCGGATGCCGGGGAGGTCGGCGCGGTAGCGGCGGTCGACGACGAGCCAGTCGACGCCGTGTTCGTCGCGCAGGGTGGCGATCGTCGCCGGTGACGGGCGCGTGATGGCCGCGTCGTTGGCCTCGAGCAGCTCGGGGTCCCAGAAGGGCAGGTAGGCCGAGTTGTTCAGGTCGGTCGACGGCTGCCCGACCACGAGCGGGTCGATATAGGCCCAGCCCTCCACCAGCACCCGGCGTTCGGCGTACGCCGCGATCCAGAAGTTCCTGCGGTCGCAGTCGGGCACGGGCAGCCCGATGCAGTGAGCGTTGGTCGCGATCACCTCGTCCGGCTGCGAGTGCGCGCGGACGAACCGCGCGGCGGCGATCCCGCCCGGGCCGATGATGTCCGTGTCGGGAGCCCGGGACAGCGCGGGGCCGGCCACGGCGAGCGCGACCGTCTGCGGTGCGCCGGCGAGCACGACTCCCAGCATCAGCGCGACGACCGCCGGGATCGCCGCGATCGTGGCGCGCCTGGCGTACACCAGCACGAGGACGACCGCGACGGCGAGCACCAGCAGCCCGATCGCGAGCTGGGTCAGCAACGTCGGCGTGAAGACCGAGCCGGTCGCCGGCATCTTGCCGCCCACGATCAGCCTCACGGCCACGAGCGTGAGCCAGCCGAGAGCGGCGCAGCCGATGATCCGTACGACGTCGCGCCGTGACAGGTCGACGGGGAGGAGGTCCGAGAGCGCGACGGCCGTGGCCACGGCGAAGAACCCGGCGGCGCCCAGGAGGAAGTAGGCCTGGCTCAGCGCCGGGTGGCTCAGGACCATCAGTGCACCGGCACCGGCGGCCCACGGGCCGACCAGGAACACGAAGTCGGGGCGGCGCCAGCCGCCGCGCACCAGGCCGATGATCAGCGGCACGGCACCGAGGACGAACCCGACGGTGAAGCAGATCCAGATCGTCACCGGTGCGGACCCGGGGAGGGTCTCCCCCTCGGGCAGCATCAGGATGCCCAGCCGTTGGACGGTGCTTCCGTTGAGATCGATGGTCGTCGCCCGGGTGCCGCCGCCGTAGAACACCTGCTGCGCGACCAGGAAGACGGCGACGGCCGAGCCGAACAGGACCGCGAGGATGCGGACCGTCTGCTTGCGACGCAGCACGGCAGCGACGACCAGCGCGAGGAGCAGGGCGGCGATGACCGTCGGCAGGGCCGAAGACTTCGCACCGGCCACGGCGACCATCACGACCACCGTCAGCAGCCAGGGCCCCCACCGCCACCGCGAGCTTCGGATCATCTCGACCACCAGCACCATCAGGATCATCTGGAGCGGCATCACGAACGCGTGCGTCGGGCTGTAGAACGCGCGGGTGACGGAGTCGAGGGCGAGCTGCGCGGGACTGACCAGGCTCGTCCAGCCGAAGAAGTCCGGGGTGGCACCCAGGGCGAGGACGAGGGCAGCGACGACCCCGGTCCACTTCCGTCCGGTGAGACGGGTGGCCGCTGCGTACGCTCCGCCGACGGTCAGCAGGACGAGCAGCGCGATCGACAGGCTGCGCATGAGCACGATGAGCTCGATGTGGGTGACCGTCGCGGCCGACGCCAGGTGGACGTAGACCAGCCAGTGGTAGAAGAGCGGGGTGCCCTCGACCCACGGCATCTGGCCGGGAAAGTGGTGCAGCAGGTCGCCGGCGATGGCAAGGTGGAAGGGCTCGTCGACGTACGGCGCCCGCAACGCGTCGAGGGGCCGGTAGGTCCACATCTGGTTCGTGACCAGCAAGACTTGCACGCCCGCCACCGCCGCACCCGCCCACGACCACAGGCGGGCCCGTCCGACCACCACCGGCCCGACCCGTCGACGGCGCTGGACGACGACCAGCGTCACCACGAGCACCGCGACCGGATAGCCGTAGATCAGCGAGGGGAGGTCGATCGCCCGCAGCAGCACGTAGAGCGGAGCCTCGAGGACGAGCCCGAGGACGGTGCCGAGCACCAGGTCGTTGCCGAGGCCCGGTCCGGGCTTCGCGACCGCCCGCCAGACCACCGTGCCGGGGAAGGTGAGGAACGCCAGGACGTACCCGGTGAAGAGCAGGGCGTCGCCGAGAGCGACCCCGGCGAGGAGCATCGCGAGCACGAGCGTCATCGCGACGACGAGCACCCCGGGGAGCAGCCCGGACCAGGAGCCTGCCGAGAACATGCGGCCCGAGAACATGCGGTCCGACGAAGGCTTCGCGTCGCGGGCGACGCCCACGGTTGCCGGGTCTGCAGTCACGCGGGCGATCATGCCAACAAAACGCCTACATGGAGTACACCGAAGCCCCTCCGGATGCGCTATTTTCCTAGCGATGTCCCTCACCCACACCGTCTCCGTCGTCATCCCGGTCTACCGGGGCGCCGAGACGCTTCCGGACGTGGTGGGCGAGATCGTCGACCTCGCCGAGCCGTTCGTGACCCCGGACGGGCACCAGGGGCGGGTCACCGAGATCCTTCTGGTCCACGACCACGGCCCGGACACCTCCGATATCGCCATCCGGCAGCTCGCCGAGAAGTACGACATCGTCCGGCCGATCTGGCTGAGCCGTAACTTCGGCCAGCACGCCGCGACGCTCGCCGGCCTGGCCTCGTCGGGCTCGGACTGGATCGTCACGATGGACGAGGACGGCCAGCACGACCCGGCCTACATCAGGCCGATGCTGGACACCGCGCTCCGGGAGCGCGCCGCCCTCGTCTACGCTCGCCCCACCAACCCGGCGCCCCACGGTCCGCTGCGCAACCTGACCTCTCGCGGCTCGAAGGTCGTCGTCGACCGGCTCATGCCCGGCGGAAGCGCCCGGCAGTTCAACAGCTTCCGCCTGATCCTCGGCGAGTACGGCCGGAGCGTGTCCGCCTACGCCGCCAACGGGGTCTACCTCGACGTCGCGCTCAGCTGGGTGATCTCGGACGTGGCGACCTGCCCGGTCGAGCTGCGCGAGGAGGGTGAGCGGCCCTCCGGCTACAACTACCGCTCCCTGATGTCGCACTTCTGGCGGATGGTGCTCACCGGCGGCACCCGGCTGCTGCGTGCGGTCAGCGTCTGCGGGGCGCTGATCGCCACCTCCGGCATCGTCCTCGCGGTCGCGCTGGTCGTCGCTCGTCTCGCCGGCGGGGTCCCGGTCCAGGGCTGGACCTCGCTGATGGCGGCCGTGCTGGTCTGCTCCGGCGCCATCATGCTGACCCTCGGGGTGATCGCCGAATACCTCGGCGTCGCGGTCAACATGGCGATGGGCAAGCCGCTCTACGTCATCGTCAGCGACCCCGCGAACGGCCCGCTTCGCGACGAGCCGCGGCCTGGTCGCGGCGAGTGACCGGCGACCCGTCCCCGTCCAGACCGCCCACGCTCGTCGTCGGCGGGGGAGGTCTGCTGGGCCGTCACGTACGCACCGCGCTCGAGCGCTCAGGAACGCCCGTGCGGATGGTGAGCGTGCCCTGGGACGACCCGGCTGCCGCCCGGGAGGTCCTGAGATCGGAGCTCACCTCCTTCGTCGGGTCGTCGCCCGACGGCCGCATCAACATCGCCTGGTGCGCCGGCGCGGGCGTCGTGGCCACCCCGGCGGACGAGCTCGACACCGAGGTGGCGCTCTTCCGCGACGTGCTCGCCGACCTGCGCTCGGCGCTGCGGCCGACCACCCGGCTCGCGTTCTTCTTCGCGTCCTCCGCCGGTGGCGTCTACGCCGGTTCGGCCGATCCCCCGTTCACCGAGCTCTCCGAGCCTCGCCCGCTGGTGGCGTACGGCACGGCCAAGCTGGCCATGGAGGAGGCGCTGACCGCGTTCTGCACCGAGACCGGATCGGTGGCGCTCCTCGGCCGGATCACCAATCTCTACGGCCCGGGCCAGAAGCTCTCCAAGCCGCAGGGCCTCGTCTCCCAGCTGTGCCTGGCGCAGCTGCGCGGCACCCCGCTGCCGGTCTGGGTCTCGTTCGACACGATCCGGGACTACCTCTACGTCGGCGACTGCGCCGAGATGATCGTCGACGCCCTCGACGGGCTTCACGAGCACGCCCGGCGTTCGGGATCGAACACCGTCGTCAAGATCCTGGCCGCCGGCACCGGGGTGACCCTCTCGGCCGTCATCGGCGAGATCAACCGCATCTTCAGGCGGCGGGCGAGGCTGCGGATCCCGGGAGCCGGATCGCCCGGTCAGGTTCGCGACCTCCGCGTCCGAACCGTCGTGTGGCCGGAGCTCGGGCACCGGGCACGAACACCTTTCGCCGTCGGCGTGCGTCGCACCGCCGATGACATCGCTCTGGCCTACGCTGCTGGGACGTCCGCCCATCGCCATCAACATCTGCCGACCCACGTGAGCGAGGTCTCCATCCGATGACCGAACTGGGCATGCTGCTGGGCACCCGAGCTGGTGGGTCTCCCTCCATCGCGCAGGGTGACTACTGGTGGTACCGAGCGCGCACCCGCATCCTCGAGACCGTCATGAAGCCGTACGTCGGCACCCCACGTCGCCTCCTCGACGTCGGCAGCGCCGACGGGCCCAGCGTGACCTGGCTCGAGGGCACCGCCGAGCACCACGTCTCGCTGGATGTCGACCCGCGCGGCCTGGCCGCCGGCGGCGTGTGCGGCTCCGCGACCGGGCTGCCCTTCGCCGACGGCTCGTTCGATGTGGTCGCGGCCTTCGACGTCATCGAGCACTGCGAGCCGGAGGCCACCGCCCTCGCCGAGATCACGCGCGTCCTCGCCCCTGGCGGCCGCTTCCTGATGTCGGTGCCGGCGTACGACTGGGCCTGGACCAGCCACGACGACCACAACCATCACCACCGGCGCTACACCCGGCGGCGGGCGGTGGACGCGGTCAAGGCCGCCGGGCTGACGCCCGTGCGCGCGACGTACGGCTTCACGGGGACGTTTCCCATGTTCGCCGCCCAACGCCTGGTCACCCGGTTCAAAGAGCGCGGCACGACCCGTGCCCAGGAGCTTCCCAGCGGCGGCGTCGCACCGCTTCCCGAGGTGTCCCCGACGGTCGAGAAGGTCCTGCTCGGCGCCACCCGCATCGACGAGCGGCTGCTCCGCAGGATCGATCTGGCATTCGGGTCCTCGGTCCTGCTGGTCGCGGTCAAGTCCGACCCGGATCCGCGCTTACACTCAGACATGCCTCGGCGAGCGACCTGAGCGGACCGAAACGGTTCGCTAGATCTCGGAGACTGACATTTGGACACGAGCAATCACTGGTACGGACACGCACACATCCTGTCCGAATACTGCGGGTTCTCCTTCGAGGAGCCCCGCACGATCTGGGGTGTGCTCCAACACGGCTGGAACCTGCTTCACGGCTTCGGCCCCGGCCACGAGCCGCCCTACGGCTTCCCCAAGTTCGTCTGGTCCCACGCGAACCTGCGCCGTGGGCAGGCGGTCGGCTGGCGCGACTACGCCGTGATCGGCGCCCCGTGGAACTACCTGCTCGAGCTCAAGAAGGACGTCGAGCCCGTGCCCGACCCCGCCGAGCGCGAAGGCACGATCTTCTACCCGTTCCACACCTGGGACCACGGTGAGGTCAGCGGCGACCACGACCGGCTGATCGCGGAGATCAAGGACACCGAGGAAGGCCCGGTGACCGTCTGTCTGTACTGGATCGAATACGACATGCCGGAGATCCGCCGCCGCTACGAGGACGCGGGCTTCCGGGTCATCTGCCACGGCAAGCGCGGCACGCTGCGCCAGGGCACGGACAAACGCTTCCTCCACAAGCAGTACGCCGAGCAGATCCGCCACCGCCGGGTCGCCTCCAACCGCCTGACCACCGCGATCTTCTACGGCGCCTCGGTGGGTGCCGAGGTCGCGGTCTACGGCGACCCGATGACCTTCGCCGATGTCAGGGACGCGAGCGTCCGGGACGGGAACGAGCAGGCCAGACGCCTGTTTCCCGAGTTCCACGGCGTCGAGACCGACGCCGAGGAAGTACGCGCCACGACCGTGCAGGAGCTCGGGCTGGACTCCATGGCGTCGCCTGCTGAGCTGCGCGCGCTCTTCGGATGGGAGATCACTGGATGAACGACCTCGACACCGCCTCGACGACCGCGACCTACCGCGTCGTCGCCGGGGACATGTACGACTGGTCCGACATGGCCGAGGCCCGCGCCCTCCCCCGCGGACCGGTCCTGACCCGGCTCGCGGTCGCGACGGCCGACGGCGCCTCCCACCTGCTCGTCGTCGGCCCGCACGACCTCGACCTGCTGGATGCCGTCGTCGGCCGGGCCGCGACCACGACCGTCGTCCTCCGCGCACACTCGGACGCCGAGACCGTGTCCGAGCGGTACGCCGCCAGCTCCGTCGACGTCGTCTGCGGTGACCTGCGTGCCTGGACCCCGGACCGCCCGGCCGATGCCGTCCTCGCACTGGACGGTCTCGGACGGGTCGCGACGATCGACTCGGCCCCGGCGGACTGGCAGGCGATCTCCGAGCGCCTCGCCGGCCTCGCGACGCCCGCCGCTCGTCTGGCCGTGGTCGTCCCCAACCCGGGATCCCCGCTCGCGCAGCTCAGGGCCGTCACGCCCGAGGCCGCCAACGACAACGCCGACTGGTCCTTCCCGGTCCACGACCGGGCGACCCCGCGAAGCCTCGCGGACGCGAGCACGTGGTTCGGTGGCCACGGATACACGTTGTGGCCCGACGTCGACGCGCCGACCTTGGCGGCGGTTCCCGAGGCCTGCTCGATGGCGCTCGCAATCGCCCATGGCCGCCCCGCGGACACCCCCACGCTGCGCGAGGTCCAGCCGGCGCTCGGCCAGACCCTGGACACCCTCGGACCCGCGGCGGCCGCCGGCGGGTGGCTGATCACCCGGGGACTCCCCCCGGTCCCGAGCGTCATCGGTGTCGATCGCACCGGCGAGGAGACGTCCTGGACCGCTGCCGACCGCTCGTGGCTGGTCGAGGCCATGCGCGACTCGGCACGACGAGACGCGTCGGGCCTTCGCCGCCACGTACGCCTGCTGCGTGACGCCGTGGACGCCGCCCCGGAGCGGTGGTGCGGTCTTCAGGTCGACGAGATCGGTCTCGACGTGGGCGGCGTCGTGCCCGTCCACGAGTCGGCGGTGAAGCTGGCCGAGTCCGCCGAGGAGATCTTCCTGGGGCTTCTGGACGAGTTGTCGGCCTTCCTCTGCGTGGCGGGATGGCGCCACCCCTGGCCCGCCGGTCGCGGCCGGGACGAGCTCACCGTCCTGCTCGCGGCGACCGTCGACATGACGGTGACGCCGACGGACGTACGCCAGGTGCGTCGCCAGCGGGAGTCGGCGCTCTCCTCGACCGGCATGACACCCGTGGTGACACCTCGTCAGGTCACCACGGACGCCGATCCGAGCGAACGACAGAAGCTGAGGGACGAGAACGAGGCGCTGCGCGGCCAGGTCACCTGGTTCAAGCAGCAGATGCGTCAACGCCAGACGATGACCCATGAGGTCCGGATGGCGGCCCGACGCGACGTCGCAGCCCTGAACAACCGCATCAAGGAGCTCGAGGACCAGCTGAGCGCCGGCCGGGCGACCCCCCTCAGCCGGGTCGCCAAGCGGGCCTCAGCCCTGCTCAGGCGGGTCCGCGGGCGCTGCGGTCGCATCCCCGGCGTCCGGCGCGCGGCTCGCCTGCTCAGGAGGATTCGCGGCGCCCGACGCTAGACGGCTGCTGCCGGTCACGCCTCGCTGGGCGTGACCGGCGCGAGCCGCAGATGGATCTCGTCCGACCATCCGAACTCGAGCTTCGCCTGCTCGTCAGCAGCCGGCTGCGGCACCCGCTCACAGAGCTCTCGCGCCACCACGATCGGCTTGTGATCCCGCCCGTCCAGCAGCGACCACCGCGTCGTCTCGCAGGCGCCGTGGTCGACCGCGGTGCGCCGCAACGCGCCTGCCGGCACGGTGATCAGGAAGACCCCGTCCCGATCGGTCACGTCCAGGGCGACGTCGAGGGGCTTCTCCGGGGTCGGCCAGGTGCGGAGCACCGCACCGGTGGACTCCAGCCGGGGACCGTCCGGGCCGCGCAGGATCAGATCCTCGGACTGCCACCAGGCGTCGTGCACGACGGGACGGTCGGGCGTCGCGGTGAGGACGAAGGAACCGTTCGGGTCGCGGGTGGCGTTGACCGCCCGCCCCTTCATCAGGGACCGGGAGCCGAGGAAGTCCGGATGCACCGGCAGCGGAGACGTACGTCCCTTCCGGGCCAGCTTCACCCGGGTCGGCACGATCTCCTCCATGGGCATGTCCATGCCGGACTTCTCCAGGACGGCACCGACGGGCACCGTCACCCGCCACGGCGTGATGCCTCGGTCGCCTCGCTCGCCGATCGTCAACGGGTGGGTCACCACCGCGCCGCTGCGGTCGGTGAGCGTCAGCTCCGCATGCTCGGGAGGAGTGCCACGGAACGCGCCCCGGATCTCGATCTCGTCACCGAGGTCGGTGGTGTGGTCCACCCACGCGTCCGGAAGGTCGCGAACGGTGACCCCGAAGCCCCCGGGGAGGCGCCCGGGACGACACCAGCGGTTGCCGATACGCCGCCAGCCCTGCCACCGCTCCCGACCGTCTCCCGACGTCGTCACCTGGATCACGTCGCGGACGTCGCGGTTGCGGATGTCGATCATCAGCCGCCACTGGCGATCGCCCGACAGCCGCGACGGGTCGATGCTCAGCTCGAGCGTGGACCTGTCCACCTGGTCGAAGGGGATCGCCCGCGGCCGGGTGACGTGGTCGACGGCAACCCGGTCGCCGGCAGGACTCTCCAACCACACCTTGAAGCGGGTTCGCGGTGCGAGCGCGAGCGTGTTGATCCCGATGTTGACCCGCACCTCGACCCGGGAGCCGCTCCACCAGGCCTCGGTCGCCACCGCTTTGGCCTTCATGTAGGCCGGGGCCAGCCGGAAGACCGAGTCGGGGACACCGACCGAGGCGTCCTCGAAGGAGGGCAGCTTGGCGTACCAGCCGTCCTTGCGACGGGCCAGCGGCGCCTGGGTCCCGAACTCGGCGCGATACCGGGTCAGCGTCGTCAGTGCGTCTCGCTGACGACGCCTCAGCAGGTCGAACACGAGCCGCTCGAACGGTCCCTGCCGGTCGAGGATCGCCTCGTCGATGTGCGACAGGTAGCGCGCGGCCAGGTCGAAGATCCGCCCGGACTCCTCGGCCGGGTGGTCCTCGATCGACCGGGCCAGCACCTGCACGTCGGTCGCGGTGAGGTGCGACTTCACCAGGTCGGACAGATAGGGCGCGTGCTCGTCGACCATCGCGAAGAGCATCTCGGCCGAACGTACGCGGTCACCGAGGTTGTCGAGGTTCCAGTGGCTCTGCGTGATCGACGCCTCGCCACCGTCGCGGTGGCGCCAGTAGTAGACCGGGTCGGCGAGGACGTCGACCTGCCGGGCGCGGATGTGTGCGGCGAGAGCGACCGGGTAGTCCTCGTAGAGCATGTCCGGGTAGCTGAGACCGGCGGAGTCCCAGAAGTCACGCCGGTAGACCTTGTTCCAGATGTAGCGGTCGATGCCCAGGATGTGGGTGCGGCTGCAGTGGGTGGCCATGCGCGTGGTGACGAACGGCCGGCGGTGGGACCACGACTGCCAGACCGACACCGAGTCGAATCGCCGGGCGTTGCCGGCCACGAAGTCGGACCCCGTGGTCGCCAGCGTGTCGGTCATGAGCTGGTAGGCGTACTCCGGGACGTAGTCGTCGGCGTCGACGAACGCGAGCAGGTCGCCCTTGCTCTCCTGGACCCCGATGTTCCGGGCGACGCCGACCCCGACCTTCTCCGAGGAGACCACGCGGAAGCGGGAGTCGTAGGACGCGAACCGATCGGCGACGTACGCAGACCCGTCGGTGGAGGCGTCGTCGACCATGACCACCTCGAAATCCGAGAAGGTCTGGGCACGGAGCGACTCCAGGCACGTCTGCAGGAAGGGCTCCACGTTGTGAAACGGGATCACGATGCTCAGAGCGGGGTGCGGCACAACCTCACCTTATGTGGCTCGGTCCTCGAGCCTCCGCAACCGCTCTTCGAAACGCGTGGCCGCGGTGATACGCGCACGCACCTGCTCCTGCTGACGCTGGATCTCGGCCCAGATCGAGGCGGTGTCGACGTGCCCGTCCGACGGGTTCCCGTTGGCGACGTGGTGGCCACGCTCGACGGCGTCGCGCAGGGTCTCCAGGCGCGCCTCGAGAGCCGCGACCTGCGGGCTGACCCGAGCGAGCTCACGCTCGAGGTCACCGATGCGGACCCGCTGCCGGTCGGTGATCGCGCGCAGCTCCTCGATGATGGCTCGGGCCTCGTCGGAGTCGGCAGCGGACCGGACCGTTCTGATGAACTTCCCGCGCAGTCGGTTCATCGCCATAGAGATACCCGATCCTCCTTGAGCCACTCAGCCATGAGACGCGCCTCGGCCTCGATCCGGTGCTCCGGCGCCACGGGTGAAGACCCGCCGACCTGATAGGTCCACTCCGTCTGTCCGGGGTGGTCGACGAACGAGAACCCGGACAGCAGGACGTCGGACTCCGGGAACAGGCTGACTGCCAGCCAGGCGGCGGTGAAGCCCGTCGTCGGTGCCAGCTTCTCGGCCCTCCAGGGGATGTCCAGCTCGTCCCCGATGCGGGTGAGCACCTCCGCGTTGGGGAGAGGTACGAAGCCCAGATCGGGCGGCCACGACATCGGCCACACCTCGAGGCGGCCGTGGAAGCGCATCGGCTCGGCGAGGAGATAGAGACGCTCGCGGTAGCGGTCGAAGGTGAACCGCGTCGGGCGGGTGACCCGGTTCCAGACCACCACGTCGGCCCGCGAGCCCTGAACCCGCGGCTCACCCGGGACGTCGAGCACGAAGCTGTTGACGCGGATCACCAGATCAGCGTCGTCGATCGCCTGCGCACGGTCGTCGCTGGGCGCCAGTGGGGCGTTACCCAGCACCGCGACCGATCGAACCGGCGACCTCTTCGCGTACGCCGCCATCAGGTCGCGCAGGCAGACGAGGCCTTCGGGGACCGTGACTGCCTGATCGACAATCAACGTCACCGGCTTCCCCTTTCAGACGGCCCCTTGCGCAGTGTCGCCACAGATCGCGAGGCCGTGACCGGCTCGTTACCCACGCGGAGAAATTATCATGGGGACACCGGTACAGCAGTTACCTCCGCAGGTATCCAGTTGGTGTCCGTCGCATGAAATCACGCATGCCGAAGCAAACGCACGCGATGCTGTTGGAGTTCTGTTCACCTCTCCAACAACCGGCGGTCGACTTCCACGGTCAGGCGGACTGGGCCCCAGTCCAGCTGGTGCGCTCTGCCTCCAGCTCCGCGCGTACGGCATCCAGCTCGGACTCCAGCTCGGCGACCCGGATCGCCGCCTCGGCGGCATCGGCCTCGACCGCTTGGAGCCTGGCCTCGAGCTGCTCGCCGCGGAGCTCGGCCTGAGCTGCCCGGCGGGCCTCCTCGCCACGACGGCGGACGGCCTCGGCAGCACGCTGGTGAGCGGCGGCCAGGGCAGCCTCGAGCTCCTCGACGGCCTGGACGCGATCGGCGAGCTTGGCGTCCATGTGCGCGCGGAACTCGGCGTTCTCCTCGGCGCGCTTCTCCGACTCGACACGGTAGGCCTGGGCCTGCTCAGCGCGGTCACGCGCCCAGTCGCGGCGGGTCTGGAGAAGCTCGGAGTGGGTGATCTTGGTAGCGGCAGCGCCACAGGCGAGCCCGAGAACGGCCGCGAGCACGACGACCAGCCAGGACCCGGAGGCCACCGCGGCGGTGATCGTGATGGCGGCCAGCGCCAGCAGGGCTACAGCAACCGTCAGGCGTGTGCTGCGCTGACGCCTGCGTGTGACTGAAGTTGCGGATGGGGATGGCATGCTTCCACGGTACGGCTAGTTTTCATCCCGTTTGCGGACCCGGCACGCGTGTTCGAGGAGTCGCGAGGCGATCACGATCGCGACACCGGCCACCGCTGCGAGCGTCGAGCGCACCAGTCGCTCGCCCGCAGCCGTGGTGGCGTCGTAGCCCAGCCAGCTCACCGCGTAGCCGAGATAGCCGCCGGCGAGGAGGGCACCGACCAAGGTGCAGGCGCGGGCCAGCACCAGCCGGTTGACCGCCTGATGAGCCTCGATCCGCTCGCCGCGTACCTGTAGCTGGCGGTGGGTGACCCAGGCGGTCACGCCCAGGGCACCCGCGATCAGCAGCAGCACCAGCGGCTGCGCCCAAGTGACGACCGGAGCGACTCCGCGCCAGCTCTCCAGGACAGGATGAGCCAGCCAGCCGCCGACGATCCCGATCACGGCCCATGCCGTGATCGCTCCGCCCGACATCGGGCGGAGCCGGCGCTCGTCGTCGGCGCGATCCTTCTCAGGACCCTGGTCGGGGTCCTCCGGTGCTGTGCTCAGTTCCGGGCTCAGATCCGGCTCAGAGCTCGAGGACGAGGTCGTCGCGGCGGGTGATGCCGGACTGGTCGGTCTGCTCCAGCAGCTCCGAGATCGGACCGACGCCCGGGAGGTCGGCGCCGGGCTCCAGGTCGAGCCACGGCTTGAGCACGAAGGCGCGCTGGTGGGCACGCGGGTGCGGCAGGGTCAGCGACTCCTCGTGGAGGATCTTGTCGCCGACCGAGATGACGTCGATGTCGAGCGTACGCGGCTCGTTGAAGATGCCGCTGCGCGAGCGTCCGTAGGCGTCCTCGATGGTGAGCGCCCGGTCGAGCAGGCGCGCCGGAGTGAGGGTGGTGTCGGCCAGGACGATGGCGTTGAGGTAGAGCTCAGCACCTTCGGGCGAGTCCACGGGCTCGGTCTCATACACCGGCGAGATCGTCGTCACCCAGACGTCCGGGGTCTCGGCGAGGGTGTTCAACGCGTCCTGCAAGTTGGCCAATCGGTCCCCGAGGTTGGAGCCCAACGACAGCACCGCCCGTCGGATCGGCCGCATCTCCCCGGTGAGCGTGTCGGCGTCGATGATGTACGGGTTGGGTACCTCTGTCACGTGCTCTGCCTCCGGGTGATCGTCAGGGTGACGTCTTTGAACGTCGCTTCGATAGGCGCCCCCGGTTTGTGAACCGTAACACGTACCCAAAGTGCGCGGATGTCTGCAAGGCAAATGTCCGCGATCCGCTGGGCAAGCGTTTCGATGAGGTCCACCGGGTCGCGCTCAACAGTAGTTTTGACCGCCGTTGCGAGACTTCCGTAATCCACGGTGTCTTGCAAGTCGTCCGTCGCCGCGGCCGTGCGGGTGTCGGTGCCGATGACCAGGTCGATGATGAACTTCTGCCCCTCACGGCGCTCGAAATCGAACACTCCGTGGTGGCCGTAGCACTCCAGACCGAGGATCTGGATTTCGTCGACAGGTTCCTCAATGTTCATCCAACGATCCCCTCATTCGGTCATCCCCAGCCTCGCTGCCGCCGCAAGGGCGTCCTTGGCAGCACGTACGTCATGGACACGGGTGGCCCAGACACCACGTTGCGCCAGGAAGACGGTGATCGCGTCATGGGCGCTCTCCCGCTCGGTCACCGGGCGCAGCGTGCCGTCAGGAGCGGCCAGCAGGCGGCCGAGGAAGGTCTTCCGGCTGGCCCCGATGAGCACCGGGAAACCGAGCTTGTGGAACTCCTCCACATCAGCCAGCAGCCGCCAGTTGTCGTCGGCCGTCTTCGAGAACCCCAGCCCCGGGTCGATCACGATGTTGTCGTCCTGGATCCCCGCGGCCCGGGCCGCCTCGATCCGCTGCTCCAGCTCCTGCTTCACCGTCGCGACCACGCCGTCGGCGTAGACGAGGTGGTCTTCGTGCTGCATCTCCGCGCCGTGCGCGCGCCAGTGCATCACGACGTACGTCGCATCGTGCTCGGCCGCGACCTTCAGGATCGCTGGGTCGGCCAGGCCGCCCGAGACGTCGTTGATGATCTTGGCACCGGCCTTCAGTGCCGCTTCCGCGACCTCGGGACGCATCGTGTCGACCGAGAGTGTCGCCCCCTCCTCGGCCAGCGTCTCGATGACCGGCACCACCCGGGCCAGCTCGTCGGCCACCAGCGGCCGGGTCGCCCCGGGCCGGGTCGACTCGCCGCCGATGTCGAGCAGGTCCGCTCCCTGCACCAGGAGCGCGTGGCCGTGCGCCACCGCGTCATCGGTCGCGAAGAACCGTCCGCCGTCGCTGAACGAGTCGGGCGTGACGTTGACGATCCCCATGACCTTCACAGGGACGACCCTACCGAGCCGCGCTCTGTCCGATCCGGTCCGGCCAGCGCCTGACCAGCTCGGCGCGCAGCTGCGTCCCGTCGATTCGCCAGCGGACCTCGGCGCGGATCGCGAGCGCGAGCAGCGCGATCCCGATCGCCACGCCGCCGGCGCCGGTGACCACGTGGTCGTCGAAGACCGGCTGACTGTCTTCATAGACCCGGGCGAGCACCCCGACGTCGAACAGGCCGAGCATGAGCGCGGCCAGTCCGATTCCGAGCGGGATCATGGCGACCAGGGCGAGGGTGCGGCTGAGCAGGGACGCCGCCTGGCCGACGTAGTGACGCATGATCGGCTTCGCCGGACGGCCACAGTCCGGGTCTCGTACGCAGGTCGCAAGCCAAGCACGCTGAGTCCGGCGGATCCTGTGCTCAGAGGCAGCGGACAACACGATCCCGATGACCAGGACGAGCACGACGATCATCATCACGGACCAGGCCGTGGGCTCGACCGGGTCGGTGCGATGGAAGACCTCGGGAACCCGGCTGGGGCGTCCTGGCGTCGATCTCTCGCCCAGGCTCCCCAGTGCGAAGGTGAGCACGATCACCACGAACCACAGAGCGTGGCGTCGGCTCCGGACGGACCGGAGGGCACGAGCGACCGGGGCGACCGGCGCCTCGGGCTCGCCGTCGGAGGCCCCGTCGACACCCTTCTCGGCCTCGGTCCTCTGGTGCGTGGGGTCGTCGATCCAGCGCCGGAGACGCTTCAGGATCGCCAGTCCGACTACCCAGATGGCGATGATCCAGGCACTCACGGCTACCGCCCACCAGATCGCGATGCCTTCGGTTCCGGCCAGGATCGCCAGCACCAGCACGGCAATGGCACCGAAGAAGGTGGTCACCCCGATGCACACCTGAATGGCGTCGCGCGACCCGCTGATCGCGACCCGGCGCTCCTCGACCTCGGCCGCGTTCCCATCCGGCACAGCGGCCAACCTGAGCGTCTCGATGGTCTCGAGGGCGCCCGCGACCATCGTGAGCACATAGCCACCGCCGACGGCGAGCACGACCGCAACCATCGCCGCCATCCGCCCCCACGGACCGAACGCCTCCTCGACGCCGATACCAGAGGGGCCACTGAGGGCGACGCCGAGCAGCCACACCAGTCCGAGTCCGGGGGCGCACCACGCCAGCGTCGCACCGACACTGTCTCGAATCGCCTTGGTCCGTTGAGTGGTGTCCAGCGACATCGACGACTCCGAGAGTGAGGGTTAGCGGGTCCCGCCCCGGATCAGGGCCATCGCCTCGGCCCGGGTGGTGGCGTTGGAACGCATCGTGCCACGTACGGCACTGGTGATCGTGCGGGCACCCGCCTTCTTGACGCCGCGCATCGTCATGCACAGGTGCTCGGCCTCGATCACCACGATGACGCCGCGGGCCTCGAGGATCTCGGTGAGAGCGTCGGCCACCTGGGTGGTGAGCCGCTCCTGCACCTGCGGCCGCTTCGCGTAGACGTCGACGAGCCGGGCGAGCTTGGACAGGCCGGTGATCTTGCCGGACTCCGCCGGGATGTAGCCGACGTGGGCGACACCGGTGAACGGCACCAGGTGGTGCTCGCACATCGACCACAGCTCGATGTCGCGGACCAGGACCATCTCGTCGTGGCCGAGGTCGAAGGTCGTGGTGAGCACGTCCTCGGGCACCTGGTGGAGCCCGCGGGTCACCTCTTGGTAGGCGCGGGCGACCCGGGCGGGAGTGTCGAGCAGCCCTTCGCGGTCGGGGTCCTCCCCGATCGCGTAGAGCAGCTCGCGCACCGCCGCCTCGGCCCGCTTCTGATCGAAGGGCGGCACGTCCGCCACGTCCCGCTCGGGGACGTGGACGGGCGCAACATCGTCGAAGGTCTCAGACATGTGCTCAGTATCAGGCGGGAGGGGTGCCCTCTGGCGAACCGGCCTCGGCCGGCTTGGCGGGCTCGAGCCCGTTGGCGGACTGGCTGCCGGTGCCTGACTGCCGACCGGCGGCACGGATCGCCTTGGCGAGGTTCTCCTTGTCGCGTTCGACGATCCACTGCGGGATCTCGACCGCGGGACGGTCGGACGGGCGGCGGGTGTCGGAGCCGGTCCAGGCCGGACGCGGATCGCGGCGACGCAGCGGCTCGAAGATCTCGGCGACCTCCTGCTTGGAGAGCGTCTCCTTCTCCAGGAGCTGCAGGACCAGGTTGTCGAGGACGTCCCGGTTCTCCTCGAGGATGTCGAAGGCCTCCTGGTGAGCGGTCGCGAGGAGCTTCTTGGTCTCGTCGTCGACGATGGCCGCGACCTCCTCGGAGTAGTTGCGCTGGTGACCGATGTCGCGGCCCAGGAACGGCTCGCCGTTGGACTCCCCGAGCTTGATCGCACCCAGGCGCTCGGTCATACCGAACTGGGTGACCATCGCACGGGCGAGGTTGGTCGCCTTCTCGATGTCGTTGCCGGCACCCGTGGTCGGGTCGTGGAAGATGAGCTCCTCCGCGGCACGCCCACCGAGCATGTAGGAGAGCTTGTTGAGCATCGACGACCGGGTCTGGCTGTATTGGTCGTCGTCGGGCATCACCAGGTTGTAGCCCAGCGCCTTGCCGCGCGGCAGGATCGTGATCTTCTGGACCACGTCCGGACCGGGCAGGGCCGCGGCGACCAGCGCGTGGCCGCCCTCGTGGTAGGCGGTGATGAGCTTCTCCTGCTCGCTCATCAGACGCGTACGCTTCTGCGGGCCGGCGATGACGCGGTCGATCGCCTCGTCGAGGGCCTTGTTGGTGATCAGCTTCTGGTCGCTGCGGGCGGTCAGCAGCGCGGCCTCGTTGAGCACGTTGGCCAGGTCGGCGCCGGAGAAGCCCGGGGTGCGGCGAGCCACGGAGTCGAGGTCGATGTCGCCGGCCAGCGGCTTGCCGCGGGCGTGGACCTGCAGGATCTTCTCGCGACCGGCGAGGTCGGGAGCGTCCACCTGGATCTGGCGGTCGAAGCGGCCCGGGCGCAGCAGCGCCGGGTCGAGCACGTCGGGACGGTTGGTGGCCGCGATCAGGATGACCCCGCCGCGTACGTCGAAGCCGTCCATCTCCACGAGGAGCTGGTTGAGGGTCTGCTCGCGCTCGTCGTGGCCACCGCCCATGCCGGCACCACGGTGACGGCCGACGGCGTCGATCTCGTCGATGAAGACGATCGCGGGAGCGTTCTCCTTGGCCTGCTCGAACAGGTCGCGGACACGGCTCGCACCGACACCGACGAACATCTCGACGAAGTCCGAACCGGAGATCGAGTAGAACGGCACCCCGGCCTCGCCCGCGACGGCTCGCGCGAGCAGGGTCTTACCGGTGCCGGGCTGACCGTAGAGCAGGACACCCTTGGGGATCTTGGCGCCGACGGCCTGGAACTTCGCCGGCTCCTGCAGGAACTCCTTGATCTCCTGGAGCTCCTCGACGGCCTCGTCAGCACCGGCGACGTCGGCGAACGTCGTCTTCGGCATGTCCTTGGTGATCAGCTTCGCCTTGGACTTGGCGAACTGCATGACCCCGCGACCGCCACCGCCCTGGACCGAGTTCATCAGGAACAGGAACAGCACGATGATCAGCACGAACGGAAGCAGGAAGCTCAGGATCGAGCCGAGCACAGAGGGTTTGGCCACCTCGGAGTTGAACTCCTCGAGGTTGTCACCCTCGGCCTCGGTCTTGCGCACCATCTCGATGAGCTTCTCCTGGTCGCCGTCGACCCAGGAGGTGGTGACCTCGGCGCCGCCCTTGCGGGCACCCTTGACCAGGGTCGCCTTGATCTCCTGGTCGCCGTCGACGAACGTGATCTCCTTGACCTCGTCCTTCTGGATGTACTCGGTCAACTCGCTGGTGGTGATCTCGTCGCCGCCGTTACGAGGGGCCAGGTACTGCAGCGCCAGGATCACACCGAGCACTGCCAGGATGATCCACAGCCAGGGACCTTTGAATATGCGCTTCACAGGCTTCTTTCAACCGTTACGGGGTCAGACATCGCACGCCGGGGAGCGTGCTCGTCATTTAGAACGACGGTACACGCCAAATCGTGCCCGGACCCACCCGAGCGGTTCTGCCAACAGCGAAAGCGGCGATCCGGCGAGGTGCCGGAGCGAAACCATCCTAGGGTGTCGCCATGGCCGAAAGTAAAGTCTCGGGACCCGGGTCGGGCAGTGGCTCCGGCAGCCGGCTCGCCCTGGTTCTCGTCGGTGTCCTGCTCGTGCTCCTGGTCGTCCTCTTGGTCGCTGCCGGCCTGGTCGCCTGGCGACTCGTGGCGCAGGAGTCCGGCGACGTACGTGCTCCGGCGGCCTCGCCGTCCGGCACTCCGGGCACAGCCACGGCCCCGCCCGCGTCGGTCGCTCCTGCGCCGGTCCCGGACGGCGCCTGGCAACCGGTGACCTCGGCCAAGGACCGGATGACCTACGACGTACCTCCGGACTGGGAGCCGGGTCCGGACACGCTCGCCGGGTTCGAGTCACCCGCCGGGGAAGTCACCGCGCTCATGCACGGGGTCGCGTCGTACGGCGACGACTGGTGCGACGACAACTGGCACACCCTGGTGGGCTTCGTGACACCTGGCTCGATCTCCGACAAGGGTTCGATCGAGGCCACTGCGATGCACTGGGCCAAGGCGGCCGCCCAGGACGACGGCGGCAGCGGCAACCCGACCGGATCGCTCGGTGAGCAGCGGACGGTGAAGGTCGACGGCGGCCGGAAGGCCGCGACCGCGGTGACCGCCACGGTCACTCCGCTCAGCCAGAAGTGCCCGGTGCCGAGCATCGAGGTGACCGTGGTGTCCGTGCCCGCACCCTCGGGCGAGGCGCTCTTCGTGGTCGTCGCCGACCGAGGCGCCGAGGGGTCGAACCCGGACGCAGCGCTCGCGAAGGTGATCGCCAGCCTGCGTCCGGCTCGCTAGACCCAGGGCTCAGCTGTAGATGTGCGGAGCGAGGGTCGAGATGTCGCGGAGGTTGCGGTACTTCTCGTTGAAGTCGAGGCCGTAGCCGACGACGAACTCGTCGGGGATGTCCCAACCGACGTACTTCACGTCGACCGGCATGCTGACCGCTTCCGGCTTGCGGAGCAGGGTGACGATCTCGATGCTCGCCGGCCCGCGCGAGTTGAGGTTGGAGGTCAGCCAGGTCAGCGTCAGGCCGGAGTCGATGATCTCATCGACGACGAGCACGTGCTTGCCGGTGACGTCGGTGTCGAGGTCCTTGAGGATCCGCACCACGCCGGACGACTTCGTGCCGGAGCCGTAGGAGGACACCGCCATCCAGTCCATCTCGACGTGGCGGTTCAGGGCCCGCGCGAGGTCGGCCATGATCATCACCGCGCCACGCAGGACGCCGACGATCAGGAGCTCCTCGCCCTCGTAGTCCTTCTCGATCCGGCGGGCCAGCTCTTCGACCTTCGCCTGGATCTCGTCGTGGGTGAACAGGGTCTTCACGAGGTCGTCGCCGACGTACTCGGTGTCCATGGGCGTCACTCTAAATGGTGGTGTGGCGTGGGGCGGAATACCCGGTTAACCGGGTATTCCTGCACTTCTCTGGCGTTGCAATGCCCGAGAAGTGCAGGAATACCCCGAGAAGTCCGTCCTAGGGCGCGCTCGGCGCGGGCTCGATGTGGACCGAGCCGTCGCGGCGTACAGCCCGCAGGTGTCCCGGCAGATCGATCCAGCGCTGCCCGCGCCAGCCGGTGATCAGCTCCTCGACGGCCTTGACGTGGTCGCGGGTGAGCTCCGCGGGCGGGCTGCCGGCCTCGAGGGCGGCGATCCGGAGGACTCGGGTGCGGACGGCGGGCGGATACCCGGCGAGCGTCTCGACCGGGAGCGTGCCGCCGAGCTCGCGGTGCATCGCCTCGGCGATGTCGTCGATGAAGTCGGCGTCCTCGCGGAGCTGCTCGGCCGTGCGGGCCAGCGCGTCGGCCACGCCGGGGCCGAGGTCCTCCTCGAGCGTCGGGAGGACTCGGTGGCGGATGCGCGCGCGGGTGTAGGCGAAGTCGCGGTTGTGGGGGTCCTGCCAGACGTCGAGCCCTTCGATCTGGCAGGCGGTCTCGGTGTCGATCCTGGTCGTCTCGAGCAGGGGACGCCGATAGCGGTCGAACCGTGCGCGCATCCCGGAGAGGCTGCGCGCACCCGACCCCCTGGTCAGCCCCAGCAGCACCGTCTCGGCCTGGTCGTCGCGGGTGTGGCCGAGCAGGATCACGCTCGCGCCGAGGTTCTCGGCGAGCTGGTCGAGGACCGCGTAGCGGGCCTGGCGAGCGGCAGCCTCGGGGCCGTCGCCGTCGGCCTTCACCTCGACCGTGGCGGTGACCGTCTCGTCGACGCCCATCTCGGCGAGCTGCGCGATGACCTTCGCGGCCTGCGCCGAGCTGCCCTCCTGCATCCCGTGGTCGACGGTCGCGCCGATGACGTGCAGCCCCAGCTTGTGGCCCTCGAAGACCGCCGCGGAGGCGAGCGCCAGCGAGTCCGCTCCCCCGGAGCAGGCGACGATCACCTTCTCGCCCGGCTCGAGCTGCTCGAGCGTGGCGCGGACGGGGCGGCGTACGGCTGCGATCGAGGGGTGAAGACTCATGCCAGAACGCGGGTGACCCAGGCGTCCGGGTCCACGATCTCGGCCTTCGACGGAAGGTTCTCGGGGCCGGCGAAGACGGCGTTGAACTCCTCCATGCCGACCCGGTCGGCCACGTGGCGTACGAACTTCGCGCCGTCGCGGTACTGCGCCATCTTGGCCTCCAGCCCGAGGAGCCGGCGGAGCAGTCGGTCGAGCATGCCGATGCCCTGGCGGCGCTTGTTGAACGCCTTGCGGATCGTGGTGACGCTCGGGATCACGCCGGGGCCGACGTCGTCCATGACCACGTCGGCGTGGCCCTCGAGCAGCGACATCATCCCGGTGACCCGGTCGATGATCTCCTTCTGCTCGGGCTTCGCGAACGCGTCCACGATCGAACCGTTGCCCTTGAGCGCCTCGGTGACGCGCTGCAGGCCGCCGTCGAAGATCGAGGCCGGGTCCATCGCCTCGGAGAGCCCCTCGATCTGGGCGAAGAGGTGGTCGCGCATCCACGGGCTGGCGGTGAACTGGACCCGGTGGGTCTCCTCGTGGAGGCAGACCCACAGCCGGAAGTCGGTCGGGTCGAGGCCGAGCTCGCGCTCGACATGGACGGCGTTGGGCGCGACCAGCAGCAGCCGGCCCGACGGCTCGAAGAACGGGTCGAACTGGCCGAGGATCTTCGAGGACATGAAGCCGAGCAGACCGCCCACCTCGGCGGCGCTGATCTTGGCGCCGACCGTCTGCGTCAGGACTCCCGGCGCCCGCTTGGCGGTGATCCGGTCGACCACCGGCGAGATCACGTGGGCAAAGGTGTCGGCGTTGGCCTGGATCCAACCGCGCCTGTCGACCACCAGGACCGGCGCGGTGTCCCGGGGCGCGTCCAGGCCGGTGAACTCACGCACGAACTCGGTCGCCTTCGCGGCGTCCGCACGCAGCTCCTCCACGGCCTGCTGGGCCTCGTTGCGGGAGACGATCGGACCGTCCCCGGCGACCTTCGCGCCGAGGCGTACGGCCAGATCCCAGTCGACCATGGTCGCTCCCGACGGCCTGGGGTCCTCAGCACGATGGGTCATGCGTACGACCGTAGCCGACCGGACCTATGTCGGCTGACCTATGCCGAGCATCGACACGTCGCGACCGCTGCCATCGCGTCGTCGAGGGCGTCGCGTACGTCCAGCGTCTGCTCGAGCTTGAACCCGTCGGCCATGAGTACGACGACGAACGGCGTCCCGCGCGCGTCGACGGCGATGCCGGAGAGGCCGGAGACGCCGGTGAGGGTGCCGGTCTTCGCCCGGACGCGGCCGCGGCCCGGCTCGGCGTCGAAGTTGAACCGGCGCGAGAGCGAGCCGACCCAGCCGGCGACCGGGAGTCCGGTCATCGCAGGTGCGAGCTCGGGGCGGTCGGGACTGGCCGCGGTCTGGAGCGTGCTCACCAGCAGCGTCGGCGGGATCCGGTTCTGCCGGGACAGGCCGGAGCCGTCGCGCAGGACGAGGCCGGTGGTGTCGATGCCGAGCTCCTTCAGCCTGGCCGTGATCGCCGCGGTGGAGCCGTCGAAGGTCGGGTCGCCGTCGGCGACCCCGACGTGGCGGGCGAGGATCTCGGCGAGCTGGTTGTCGCTGTGCTGCAGCGTGTATTCGACGATCTCGCGCAGGGTGTCACCGTGGCGTACGGCGAGCTGGGTGCCCGCCTTCGTCCCACTGGTGGGCTTGCCGGCGACCTTGATCCCGTGCTTGGCCAGAGCCTTCTTGAACTGCTCGGCCGCCTGCAAGGACGGGTCGCGGCTGTAGCCGGTCGCCTGGGACCCGCCGTGGTCGACGGAGAGCGCGGTGATCCCGCCCACCTCCTCACCCAGGTAGGTGCGTCGCCAGGCCGGGCTGATCACCGGGCCGCCGAAGAGACTGTCGTCGTAGGCGAGAGTGACCGTCTTGGTGGTGCCGAGCTCCCGGGCCGTCTCGGCTGCGAGGGTGTCGAGGTCGCCGGTGGTGAGAGATGCGTCACCTCCGCCGACGAGCGTGAGGGTGCTCCCCTGGAGCGTCGTGCTGGTCTCGAACCTGCGCTCCGGGCCGTACGCCTCCAGCACCGCCACGCTGGTCAGCACCTTCGTGACGCTGGCCGGAATCGCGGCCCCGGTGCCGTGGGTGACCAGCGGAGCGCCCTGGAGCGGCGCGATCGCAGCCTTGAGATGCCTGCCCAGCCGTTTGTCGCCCACGATCTCGCGCATCACCTGCTCCAGCGCGGCCTGATCGGGTTTTCCGGGGGTCTTCGTCTGCTCGCCCGCGACCGCCGCGGGGCTGACCGCGGCGATGTTCAGCGGTGCCGGCGGAGGGGTCGGCGCGACGTTGCCCTGGGCATAGCGCACCCACCCCAAGGCGTACGCCGCTGCCGCCGTCCCCACCAACAGCGCGAGCACCAGCGGCAGCACGATCGCGAGCTTCCCGCGACCCTCTTCCGGCTCCTCGGAAGGCCACTTCGGCGGGCTCTGGGACTCCACGGATATCCTCCTCGATGCCGGATCTGACGCCAATCGGTGTCAGACTGTCCGGCATTCCGTTTTTGGGTTTGTCTGGAGGCAGAGAAGTGACGCAGGAGTTCGACGTACTGATCGAGGTCCCCAAGGGATCCCGCAACAAGTACGAGGTGGACCACGAGTCGAATCGGCTTCGTCTCGACCGCGTTCTGTTCACCTCCATGATGTACCCCGCAGACTACGGCTACATCGAAGACACCCTCGGTGGCGACGGCGACCCCCTCGACGCGCTGGTGCTGACCCCCTACCCGCTGTTCCCGGGTGTGCTGGTCCAGGCCCGCCCCGTCGCGATGTACGTCATGGAGGACGAGAAGGGCCAGGACGAGAAGGTCCTCTGCGTCCCCTGCGACCCGCGCTTCGACCACATCCAGGACCTCGGCGACGTCGACGAGTGGACGCTCAACGAGATCAAGCACTTCTTCGAGCACTACAAGGACCTCGAGCCCGGCAAGACCGTCAAGGGCTCCGACTGGGTCGGCAAGGCCGCCGCGGAGTCGGAGATCGCCGCGTCCATCGACCGGTTCAAGAACACCGCTCACTGAGGTCTCGTGGACGCGGCGGCATCGACGGCCGCCACCACCGCGGCGTACGTCGCGTCCACCTCACCCTCAACGCTGGTGACCGTTCTCGTTGCCGGCCGTCCGCGGACCAGGGTTGCCAGTCTCTCGGCGTACCCGCGCAGGACCTCGTCGCCACCTGCTTCCGCGACCAGGCTCCGAACGATGCTGTGCCACGAGTCCGTGCCGTCGTCGCGGCGGTGGAAGCGACGTACGGCATCATCGGCGTCGGCCGTCAGCACGACCTCCACGAAGTCTGCGCCCGCTTCGAGCGCCGCACGCTCGAACTTCTCCAGCTCACTCACCCTCGAGAGCAGCTGCGGGAGCACCACGTCGCCGGAATCCCGGAGATAGCCGGTGATCATCCCGAGCGCTGCCGGCCTGATCAGCGCGCCGGATCCCTCGAAGTCCTCGCGCCAGCCGCCGATGAACGTACGCAGCGCATCGATGTCGCACAGCAGGGTGCCCGGGTGTTCGGCGGCGTACCGGCGCGCGATCGTCGACTTCCCCACACCGGGTAGGCCGTTGAGGAGGATCAGGCGAGTCACGCGGCGAGGGTATCGGCCGGGGTGCGGCACATTCCCGCCATGGCGGGAATCTGCACGTGGCTGACCCTCCTCACTCAGGAGCGATCAGGGAAGTGCTGCTCCCACTCGTCGCTGAGCCTTCGCGGTACACCCGGTTCGCCCCGTTGAAGAAGCACCCGATGGATCCGCTCCAAGGTCCTGGCAGGCGAGGTGAAGATGTCCTTGGCGATGAAGACGAGGATCCGCCACCCGTCGTCGTCGATCCTCTCCCGACGAACCAGGTCCGACTCCCACTGCTCCTCGCGTTCGACATGATGTTTTCCGTCGTACTCGATGATCGTGCGCGAACGCCGGTAGCTCAGGTCGTACTTGTTCCTCCCCGTCTCGTCGCCGACCAGCGCGTTGACCTCCGGCTCGGGGATCCCAGCGAGCACGATCAACAGCCGGAGTCGGGTCTCCATCGGGGAATCCACTCCGTTGCGGACGAGCGAAGCGGCGCGGCGTGCGAGCGCCGCACCGGGACTCTTGGCCATCGCACCGTGTTCCGCCAGCTCCGCCGTCGTCACCAGTCCTTGTCGGACCATGTGATCGCCCACGACCACCAACTCGACGAGCGGGATCAGCGCTGCCAAGTCGACGAAGACCTGTGCCGGGGCCGAGACGTCCACGTGATCGAACTTCGTGATCAATCCGTCAGGCGCAGAATGGCAGCTGATCTGGGGCCGGCCCCGACGCTGGCTGCGCCTGAGAACGGTCACGTGCTCACCTGGTAACGGCGGGATCGGGAGATCCCACACTCGAGCGGCTGTCGCGTGACTCGCCCACGCTCCGAGCGGATCGACGCTCAGTACGACGGCTTCAGCGATCAGCAGCGGTGTCACCTCGACGGCACGAGACACGTAGATCCCGTGGAAGAGTCGTCGAAACTCCTTCCGCTTGCGGCGCGGATCGAATCCGCTCGCCAGCCCGTCCTTGCGGCGGAAGGGTCGGCTCGGGTCGACAGGGATCTTGGGTTCGGTCCTGGGCTTCACAAGAACGGCATTCATGCGGGGATCATGCGCGATCCGCAAGATGACTGCAGGAGTTATCCACAACCCCTGTGGATAACTCCTGCTGCGGAGCAGGTTGGCCGGTCGTCGGCTCGCTGGCGGGGCAGGTGCATTTTCCCGCCATGGTGGGGTTTTGCCGCCGCCCAAGCCGACTCAAGCCAGCATTTTCCCGCCATGGCGGGAAAATGCCCCCCGCCCGCGCCCGCCCGCCGCCCTCACCCGATCAGATCCTCCGCTCGCAGCAGCTCCTCCGGCACCCCGAAGCCGTCGACGAGCAGCCGGGCGTGGGGGCGGAGGTCGCGGCAGAGACGGTTGACCTCGGCGGTGATGGCCTTGGAGCGCTCGGAGGAGAGCCGGCCGTGCTCCATGAACCACGCGCGGTCGGCCTCGATGACCGAGAGGGCGCTGAGGTCGCAGAGAACGTCCAGCACGTCCCGGACAGCCCCCGATGGCAGGCCGCGGACCTTCTCCCGGAACGCCTCGTGGATGAGCCGCTCCACGTGCGCGCGAGCGACGCCGATGACGTGGTCCTGCACGGTCGAGAAGACCGCCCCGGGCTCTCCCCCGGCCTTCACCCCGGACTGCAGGCGCCGGGCGACGCCGGCGAGCATGTGCTCCTCGCGGAAGCGCAGCATCGCCAGGTGGTAGTCGGAGTCGAGGATGTCCGGCTCCCGCTCGCCTGCGATCGGTACGACGTCACGGACCCGTTCGAGGAGCTTGTGCACCGCGGTCCTCTCCAGGACCGTCTCGACGGCGAGGCCGGCGACGAAGCGGACCAGGTCGAGCTGGTCCATCTCCTCGAACTCGCTGGAGTAGCCGGTGAGCAGCCCCTTGGCGACCAACTGCAGCAGCACGGTGTTGTCGCCCTCGAAGGTGGTGAAGACGTCCGTATCGGCCTTCAGCGCCGCGAACCGGTTGGCGGCCAGGTAGCCCGCACCGCCGCACGCCTCCCGACACTCCTGGATCGTCCGCGTCGCGTGCCAGGTCGCGAGTGCCTTGGTGCCGGCGGCGCGCGACTCGAGCTCACGCCGGGCGTGCTCCGAGGTCGTGACGCCGGAGAAGACGTCATGCAGGTCGTCGCGTACGACCTCCTGCGCGAAGCGCAGCGCATAGGTCCGCGCGACCAACGGCATCAGCCGACGCTGGTGCTGGCCGTAGTCCAGGAGCAGCGACTCCTCAGCATCCGCGGACGCCTCGAACTGCCGCCGTCGCAGCGCGTAGCGGACGGCGATCGTCAGCGCGACCTCCGAGGCCCGGATCGCGGCCCCGCCGACCGAGACCCGGCCCTGGACGAGCGTGCCGAGCATGGTGAAGAAGCGCCGCCCCGCGGACTCGATCTCCGAGACGTACTCGCCGGCCTCGGTGACGTCGGCGAACCGATTGAGCAGAGACGTACGCGGCACCCGCACACCCGAGAACCACAGCCGTCCGTTGTCCACGCCATTGAGCCCCATCTTGGGCCCGTCGTCCGCGATCCGCACCCCGGGAGCCGGAGCGCCGTCGACCCGGATCGGCACGACGAAGGCATGCACCCCGCGCTCCTCGCCGCCGACGACGAGCTGCGCGAAGACGACCGCCAGCTCGCCATGACAAGCGGCGTTGCCGATGTAGTCCTTGTACGCGTCCTCCCGGGTCGTCTCGATGACGAACTCCTGGGTTTCCGGGTCGTAGGTGGCCACCGTCGCCACCGCGGCCACGTTGGAGCCGTGACCGTGCTCGGTCATCGCGAAGCAGCCGAGCAGACGCCCGGAGACGATGTCGGCGAGGTAGCGATCGTGGTGCCGGGCGGTGCCGAGCTGCAGGATGGCGCCGCCGAAGAGCCCGAACTGCACGCCCGACTTCACCAGCAGCGACAGGTCGCCGCCGGCCATCTCCTCGAAGGCGGCGATGGAAGCGCCGACGTCACCTCCTCCGCCGTACTCCTTCGGGAACCCGAGCCCGGTCAGACCGGTCGCGGAGACGTCGAGCAGCACCTCCCGGACCCGCTCGCGGTACTCCGGCCGGGGCAGCTCCTCGACCTCGGCGAGGAAGTCGGCGCGCTCGATCAGGGACTTGCGTACGTCTTCCCGGACTCCCGCGTATCGCCCGTCGAGGAGTGCGGTCAGTGAGGCTGCGTCGATGGCGGTCACGCCACCAGACTAAGCCCGCGCAGATCCAGATCAGGTCAGGATCAGGTCAGGATCAGGTGAGCTCGTGGGCGACCGTCGCCTCGCGGTCCGCGATCGCGTCGGACTCCGCGACGAGCCGCCGCACGCCCTTGCGCTGGAACTTCTGGCCGGCGGCGAGCCCACCGAAGTAGTAGGCGACGAGCGCGATCATGCAGCCCGCGATGTCGTCGGCGAGGTAGTGCCAGCCGAAGTAGACGGTCGCGACGACGGTGATCCCGAAGTTGATCCAGCCGGCCCAGCGGGCGATCTTGTTCTCGATCGTGGCGTGGATCATCAGCGCCACCAGCAGCGTGATGCCGCAGTGGAGCGAGGCGAAGCCACCGACCGACTGCACCACGTTGGCGTCCACGTCGAAGAGGACGTGCTGGCGGGTGAAGACCAGCGACTCCATCAGACTGCTCGCCGGTGTGTCCGGCAGGTCGGCGTAGAGGTAGGGGTATTGCAGGCCCGGACCGACCGTCGGCAGGCAGTAGTAGGACACCGTGCCGAGGATCCAGGCGATGCACTGCGAGGCGACGAACCAGTAGCCGTAGGCCAGGTTGCGCGACCACACCAGCCACGCCGCGACCGCGAACGGCACCAGCGGCAGGAACCACATGTAGATGTAGGAGAGGAACCACGCCACCCAGCCGGTGCCGAGCAGGTCGTGGAGCAGGATCGCCGGGTCGGCGCCGAAGAGCACTGCCTTGTCGATCAGGTGCAGCTCGTGATCGAACTCATAGGTCTCCGGCACGACGAACGGCAGGAACGACTTGAGGTTCCGGTAGCAGACGTAGACCAGGTAGAAGCAGACGATGCCCATCGCCACGAGCGTCAGACGCTCACGGGTCCAGTGGGTGCGGACCCGCTCCTTGAAGATCGGGCCCATGTCCTTCCACTTGAACTTCGCCAGCCACAGCGTGCGTGGCACGAGGTCGACGAGCAGGGCGGCTCCGACGAGGAGGGGCAACCGGAGCCAGGACGGTCCGAGGAAGCCCTCCGGGTCGAGCATGCGCTTGTCGACGATCTGTGCGGTTACGACTGCGATCAGGCCGAAGATCAGCGCGCTACTGACGAGGAAGATCTGAGCGCGGCGATACATAGCCGCTTAGTTTAAATGGCGGGTGGCTGCTCCACCGATTCCTGGGCGCACGATTCCTGGGTGCACGATTCGAGAACAACAGATTCCGGTACGGCCAGCCGGTTCGGCTCTACCCGCAGCCTGACCGACTCTCCCGGCGCCGGCGCCGAGTCCGCGACGGCATCGACCTCGCCGATGTCATCGAGACGTACGACGAGCCGGTGCTGCTCCGGGGTCGCCCTGGCCGAGATCACGGTGCCGGTGAGCGGTCCGTCCGGGTCCGCGACGAAGGCGGAGCGGCGGAGCGCCACCGCATCGGCGGGACTGAGCCCGGCTGCCTTCAGCACGGTCCGGGCAGCGCTGCCCTCGAGCACACGGGCATAGCCGAGGAACAGGGCCGCCCAGGTGTCGGTCGGTCTCGCCCACACGTCGCGGAGGGTGCCCTCCTGGACCAGGCGGCCGTCGCGCAGCAGCGCGATCCGGTCGGCCACCGCGAAGGCCTCCTCCTGGTCGTGGGTGACCATGAGCGCGGTGGTGCCGGCCGCGTGCAGGATCCGTCGCAGGTCGCCGGCCAGGCGCTCCCGCAGTCCGGCGTCGAGAGCGGAGAGCGGCTCGTCGAGGAGCAGCAGCCGCGGCTCGACCGCCAGCGCCCGCGCGAGCGCGACCCGCTGCCGCTCGCCGCCGCTCAGCGTCCCGGGGAGGCGGTCCTGATAGCCGCTCAGTCCGACGAGCTCCAGCAGGTCGGTGACCCTCTCCTCCCGCTCGGCACGTGGGATCCGACGCAGCCGCATCGAGTAGGCGACGTTGCCCGCCACGCTGAGGTGCGGGAACAACTGCCCGTCCTGGAACATCAGCGCGAACCCACGCTTGTGCGTCGGCACCCCGCGCACCGAACGCCCGTCCCAGCCGATCTCCCCCGTCGCCGGCTCCAGCCCGGCCACCGCCCGCAGCAGCGTCGACTTCCCGGACCCCGAGGGCCCGAGCAGCGCCAGCACCTCCCCGTCCGCCAACTCCAGGCTGACGTCCTCGACGGCGGTCTTCCCGTCGTACGCCACCGACACCTCACGCAGCGACAGCATCGCAATCTCGATCCTGCCGAGGCGTCAGGGCGGTCGGCCGAAGCGTCAGCCCCGTCGGCCGAGCCGGCACAGCCGTGACACCTCGCCCGGCGTACGTGACGTCTCGCCCGACGTACGTGACGTCTCGGCCGGCGCGGGCGACTTCTCGGCGTGGATTCACAGTGCTCCGATCGAACGGACGCGGAGACGCTCGACGAGGAGCATCACGACGGCGGTGGCGGCGGCGAGGACGCAGGCGGCGGCGAGGGCCATGCCGTAGTTGTCGGACCCCGGGCGGGACAGGAGCCGGAGGATGACGACCGGCAGCGTCGGGCGCTCCTCGCGGACGAGGAAGGACGTCGCGCCGAACTCCCCCAGCGAGGCCGCGAAGGCGAAGCCGGAGGAGGCGAGGAGAGGCTTCCAGATGGCGGGTACGTCGACCGTCATGACCGTACGCAGCGGCCCGGCCCCGAGCCCGGCGGCGGCCTGCCGCAACCGGTCGTCGACCGACCCCAGGACCGGCACCAACGTCCTCACCACCAGGGGCAACGCGACCAGAGCCTGGGCGAGCGGCACCAGCCACGGCTCGTCCCGGAAGTCGAGAGCGCCTGAGCCGAGCGTCAGATAGAGCCCGAGGCCGAGCGTGACGGCGCTGACCCCGAGCGGCACCATGAACAGCCCGTCGAGGACCGCCCGCACGCGACGCTCGGCCCGGGTCCGCGACCGGCGGGTCACCGCGAAGGCCACCAGCAGCCCGAGCACGAGCGCGACCAGCGACGCCTGCACCGCGACCGCCAACGACGTCATCAGCGCGGTCGTGACCGGCACCAGCAGCGGCGGGTCGAACCCGGGGGTCTGCAGGGCGACGTAGTTGCCGAGGCTCCACCGGTCCTCGACCCGCAGCGACCCGAGCAGCAGCGCCAGCAGCGGCCCGGCCACCAGCAGGACGAGCACAGACGTCGACAGCAGGACCGGGAGGTCCCGCCGCGACACCCGGCGGCGGCGTACGACGACCCTCGACTGCGCCGGATCCGGCACCGAACGCAGTCGACCGGCCACGACCAGGAGACCGACGACGACCACCAGCTGGAGCACCGAGAGCACCGCGGCTCCGGGCAGGTCGAACAGGGTGAAGGTCAGCTTGTAGATCTCGGTCTCGATGCTGTTGTAGCGCACCCCGCCGAGGGTGAGCACGATCCCGAACGCGGTGGCGCAGAACAGGAAGACCACCGAAGCCGCGGAGACGATCGCGGGACGCAGCGCGGGCAGGGTGATCGTCCACAAGACCCGCGAAGGCGACGCCCCGAGAGCGGCGGCCGCCTCACCCGGGCGCGGGTCGAGCGACTCCCAGGCCGCTCCGACGGCCCGGATCACCACCGAGGCGTTGAAGAAGACCAGCCCGAGGATGATCGCCGTCGGGGTCCCGTCGAGCCCGAGAGGAGCCAGCAGCCCCGCCTCGCCGATGAGCTCCCGGAAAGCGACGCCGACGACGACGGTGGGGAGCACGAACGGCACCAGCAGCCCGGCCCGGATCGCACGCTGCAGCGGAAACGCCAGTCGATGCAGGGCGAACGCTGCCGGCAACCCCAGGGCCACGCTCAGCACCGTCGCGAGCCCGGAGGACCACAGCGTGAACCAGAGCGCCCGCTGGATCTCCGGGCGCCCCACGACCCGGGACACCACGGACGGGTCGAAGGAGCCACCGAAGAACAGTCCGCGCTGCACCATCCCCGTGACCGGCAGGACGAAGAAGACCGCCAGCACCGCCACCGGGAGGGCGGCGAGCGCGACGAGTGTCCCTACGCGACGGGTGGAGCTCACTGCGCGATCGTGTCACTCCAGGTCGCCAGCCACGCTTCCCGGTTCTCCTCGATCTCCTTCGGCTCGACGGAGAGCGGCGAGGTCGGCTGCTGGGCGAACTTCGCCCACTCGGCCGGCAGCTCGACGCGGGAGGAGACGGGGAAGACGTACATGCTCTCCGGCAACGCCCCCTGCACGCTGTCGGAGAGCATGAAGTCGATCAGCGCCTTGGCGCCCTCGGGGTGGTCGGCGCCCTTCAGCACACCGGCGTACTCGACCTGACGGAAGCAGGTGTCGAGCAGGGCCTTGGTCGTGGTCTTGCCGTCCTTGACGGTGAACGCCGGCGAGGAGTCGTAGGAGAGGACGATCGGACGCGTACCCTTCCCGCCGCCCTGGGTGAAGTCGGAGTAGTAGGCCTGGTCCCAGCCGTCGACGACCTTGGCGCCGTTGTCCATCAGCTTGCCCCAGTAGTCGGCCCAGCCGTCCTCGCCGTACTCGGCGACGGTCGCCAGCAGGAAGGCCATCCCCGGCGTCGAGGTCGCCGCGCCCGGGGTCACGAAGAGGTCCTTGTACGCAGGGTCGGCCAGGTCGTCGAGCGACTCCGGCGGCGTCAGCTTCTTGGCCGCGAACCACTCGGTGTCGATGTTGACGCACACGCTGCCGTTGTCGACGGGCGTGAGGAAGTGCTCCTCGTCGCCGGGCAGGTCGTACTCGGAGACGCCCTCGGGGATCTCGGACGGCGTGTAGGCCTCCAGCGCGCCCTGGTCGATGGCCCGGCTGGCGAAGGTGTTGTCGACGCCGAAGACCGCGTCACCGTCGGGGTTGCCGGTGTCCATGGCGATCTTGGTGGTCAGCTCGCCGCCGTCGCCCGCGTGCCGGATCTCGGCGGTGTAGCCGGTCTTCTCGGTGAACTCGGCGAGCACCTCCTTCGGCAGCGTGAAGCTGTCGTGGGTCAGCAGCACGACGGTCTTGTCGTCGGCGCCGCCCGACTTCTCGGCGTCCGGCTCGGCGGGGGTGCTCCCGCAGGCGGACAGCAGCAGCGCCGAGACCGCAGTGATCGCAGTGGCAGTGATGGCAGGCGTACGCGTGCGCATTCTGACTCCCTTCGCCGGTGTCAACCGGAGCAGGTTCGGAGGGTCTGCGGCGCTGCTCGCCGCACTCTCAGGCCTCTCGGCCTCCCCTGTCTGTTCCCGGCAACACTACTTGCTTGCGAGAATCCACCCATGACCGACGTCTCCATCTCGTCCTTCGACGACCTCACCCCCAAGACCGCGTACGCCCTGTGGCAGCTGCGCCAGGAGGTCTTCGTCGTCGAGCAGGACTGCCCGTACCTCGACCTGGACGGCCGGGACCTCGAGTCGGGGACGCGTCATGTGGTGCTGACCGACGGCGACCAGCTCGCGGGCACCGCCCGCATCCTCGACGACGGCGACGTGTGGCGGATCGGCCGCGTCGTCCTCGCCCCCGCCCACCGCGGCAAGGGCCTGGCGGACGTGATCATGCGGGCCGCCGTCGAGGCCGTCACCGACCGTGACATCGTGCTGGATGCTCAGTCTCCGTTGGCCGGCTGGTACGCGAAGTTCGGGTTCGTGAAGGACGGCGAGGAGTTCCTCGAGGACGGCATCCCGCACACCCCGATGCGCCTCAGGCGCTGACCGCATCGACCGGAGCGAACAGCACGCTCGCCTCGGTTTCATCACGCGTGGCGAGACCGCGAGCGACCAGGAGCTCCAGGTGGGCCTTGGTCTCCATGACCGCGAGCCCGGCGTTGAAGTAGTCGAGCTCGGCGAAGGCACGCTCGTGGCGGGTCCAGCCGAGGTCGCCCGCGACCTCGAGCGCCGAGCGACGGCCGGCCTTCAACGAGGACAGCGACTGGGCGAGCCGCGACTCGTGGTGGGCGAGGAGCTCGTCGACGCGGGCGTGCGACGAGGTCGCGACGGGGCCGTGGGCGGGCAGAAGCCGCAGGTCGGGCAGGGAGCGGACCTTGGTCAGCGACGCCATGAAGTCGCCCAGCGGGTCGATGACCGGGACCGGCTCGAAGCCGATCGACGGGGTGATCGTGGGCAGCACGTGGTCGCCGGCGAACAGGACCGAGCCGGCCAGATCGGCGTAGACGTAGTGGCCCTGGGTGTGACCGGGGGTGTGCACGGCATCGACGTCGCGGCCGGCGACGGAGAGGCGTACGTCCCCTTCCAGCCATCGCGAGGGCATCCGCCAGTGGGACAGGTCGGGGGCGGGCGGCGGGTTGGCGGCCCACACGGCGGCCAGGTCGTGCGCACCGGCATGGGCGAGCAGCCGGTCGGTCGAGATCCAGCCGTCGAGGTCGCCGTTGGTGAGCTCGAGGGTGGGCCGTTCGCCGGCACCGAGCAGCACGTCGGCGCCGAACTCCTCACCCAGCACGGAGGCGAGCGTGTAGTGGTCGCGATGCACGTGAGTGACCAGGAAGCGCCGAATGTCGCCGAACGCGAAGCCGAGCTTCTTCAGCCCGCTCTCCAGCGCGGCGCGCCCCTCGGTGATCGCCCAGCCGCCGTCGACCAGCGAGAGCCCGTCAGAGCCCTCGAGGACGTAGATGTTGACCGCCTTGAGCCCGTCCATCGGCAGCGGCAGCGGGATCCGGTGCACGCCGTCGGCGACCGTCCATGCTCCCGGAGCGGACCAGTGCTCCCCCGAGTCAGGCGAGATGGCGGTGGCTGTCGACTGACTCGTCTGGCTCATCGGGCTCCTTCGGGTCGTCCTCTCCAGAGCCAGAGCAGACCCAGGATCGGCAGCAGGGCGGGAACGAATCCGTATCCGATCCCGAACTTCGACCATACCGAGTCGTCCGGGAACCAGGACGGCACGACCAGCGACAGGACACCGACGACGAGCACGCCGGCCAGCTCGATCCAGAGCATGACCTTCGCGAAGCCCGCCGACCCGTTGGC
>NZ_JBHVKN010000028.1:0-39852 GCF_042798075.1 Nocardioides sp. NPDC057772 | reverse complement strand
CCCACGAAGGCCCACCTCGACGCAGCCCCGGCGGGGCGCCCTCCGCGAGGACGTGCGTCAGCGCGCCCTCCAACTCCTCCACGCCCTGCGCCAGCAGCTCGCCGAGCGGCCGGCCCAGCACGGACGTGCGTCCGGCGCCCAGGGCCCTGGCCGCGGGGGCGTTGACGACGGCCGGCCGCAGATCCACGACGCCGAGGCGCTGGCGCTCGGTGGCAACGACCTCGCGGGCGATCTCGGCGTCGGATGCCTCGGCGGCCAGGACGGTGACGACGTCGTCGGGGTGCGAGGTCTCGTAGGCCTCGGGGCTGCTGGCCGCGGTGGCACTGACCCGGGCGAAGTCGTCGAAGAGCTCGGCCTTGGCAGCGAGGATGTCGTGGACGCGCTGGTCGACGCCGACCTCGGAGAGCAGGCGGTGGACCTGGACCGACTGGAGCTGGCCCATCCGGCGGGCACGGGCGATGGCCTGCCACTCGATGGTCGGCTTCAGCTGGGGCTCGCAGATGACGACGACCGACGCCGACTGGATGTTGAGGCCGACGCCGCCGGCGACGATCTGGGTGACCAGGACGGCGCCGTGGCCGGCTGCCGAGAACTCGTCGACCATCTGCTGGCGCTCCTCGGCGGGTACCGACCCGGTCAGCGGCCCGAACACCTCGCCGGGCAGCAGCGTGACGAGGTCGTCGAGGACCTTCCTGAAGTGGGAGAACACGATCACCCGGCGGCCGTTCTCCTCGGCCTCACCGACGATCTCGATCAGCCGCTCGACCTTCGCCGACGAGGTGCCCTGGAGCATGGCGGCCTGGCGCATGGCCATGAAGTTGCCGTCGCGGACGCACTCGGCGTACGCCCGTTCGTCGGCCGGCGACAACGGCAGCCAGTCCTCGACCTCGACGAGGTCGGGGAGCTCGGTGAGCACGTCCTCCTGATTGCGGCGCAGGTAGACCGGGGCGACCTGCTTGCTGAATCGGTGGGGGTTGAACTCGTCGGCGGAGAGCAGCAGGTCGGGGCGGAGATAGGAGACGAGGTTGCGGAACTCCTCGATGCGGTTCTCCATCGGGGTGCCGGTGAGCAGGATGGCGCGCTCCGAGGCGTCCAGCACCCGGCGTACGCGCTCGGTCCGCTGCGTGTGCGGCGACTTGATCATGTGGGCCTCGTCGACCACGACGCAGGCGACCTTCACCTGGTCGAGGAAGGGCTGGATCGCGTTGAGCGTCTCGTAGGTGGTCACCGCGACGCCGCCCTGCTCGACCCAGATCCTGGCGGCCTTCGTGCGGCGGTTGCCGTGGAGCCGGTGAGGGATCAGGGTGGTCTTCGAGTCGGTCTCGCGCACCCAGTTGGTGACCACGGCGGCCGGGCAGACGACCAGCGTGTGCGAGGCGCCCATCGCGTGCAGGTGGGCGAGCACCGCCAGCGACTGGAGCGTCTTCCCGAGCCCCATCTCGTCGCCGATGATCACCTTCATCTGCACCAGCGCGAAGCGGACGCCGAAGTGCTGGTAGCCACGCAGGGAGGCAGTCAGGTTGTTCGTACGCAGCTCCTGCGCGCGCACCGCCTCGATGATCTCGGCCGACAGGTCGCCGTGGATCTTGTCCTCGTCCTCGGTCAGGAAGCCGAGCTCGGAGAGCATCGCGTAGTAGTCGGCCGGACGCCTCTCGAAGTCCTCCCACGGATCGGCCGGCCGGTTGCCAGGACGGATCCGGCGGGCCATCTCTGCCCGGTGGGCGATCGCCCGCAGCGCGCTCTGGAAGTCGTCGAGACTGGCCGCGTGGGCGAGGATCAGGTGGAACTTCGCGCCGCTGTCGAGGGACCGGATCAGCGGCCGCAGCGACTGGACCAGAGCGAGCTCCGCCCCTGCGTCCTTCGTACGCCGCCCCGCCTCCCACTCCGCCAGCCGCGCGAGCAGCCTGGTGGCTGCCGGGGTGCGGCGCTCATGGTCGATGGCAAGCGGCATCTCGTCGTAGGTGCGCTGCCACAGCGCCTGTGCCGCCTCCTGCATCCGCATCGCCGTGGCCGGCCCGACGCCCGGAAGTTCCCGCAGGTCAGAGTGGGGATGGATGACCTCGTGGACAGTGCGGATCCCGGCCTCGAGGAGGGGCTCGATGCGCACGAGGTCGGCGAGCTCGTCGACCGGCAGCGACCTCACCGCGGTGTCGGTGTCGGCGCTCCGGACCGCGTTCGCGGCCTCGGTAGCCGCCCGCCGAGCCGGCTCCTCCGAGCGCCTGGCCTCGTTGAGCGCGTCGGCCTCGTTGCGCAGGACGAGGATCCCCTTGCGCGGGGCCAGCACGGCCTCGGAACCCAGGTCGGAGAGGGCCTCGAGGAGACCGACGCTCGGGAGCAGCGCCTCTCGGGCCCGCAAACGGCGACGGTCCGGTCGCCGGGTCAGCTCGGCCAGCCGGGTCGGTGCGTGGATCTCGCCGGCCCAGCGGTGCAGGTCGAGGATCCGCTTGCCCGCCAGCTCCGCGTCCTCACGGCGGCTGCCACGCACGAACAACCGGCGCGCACCGGCCGCCTTCTTCGCCTGCGTGACGTCCTCAGCGGCGGCGGCCAGCGCGTCGACGAGCTCCCGGGTGGTTTCGTCGACCGGCTCGAGCGCGTGCCGCCGGGCGATCGCGGCCAGTCGCGGTCCGTCGCTCCGGTCGAGCGCGATGCTGCGCCACGCCACCTGGGCCGCGCGCTTCAGCTCGGCCGCGCTCGCTCGGAAGTGGTCGACCGCGTCGGCCGCTTCCCGTTCGATCACTTCCCGCGCGGCGGTTGCCGACGCCGCCTGTCGCGACCAGGACGCGACCTGCCGCACACGCGAGGGCAGCGCCTTGCGCTCCGTCTTGGTCAACCCGGTGAACCGCTCGACCGAGGCGGTGTTCGGCGGCGTACCGATGACGACGTCGGTGCTCGTAGCTGGATCCATCTGCCTTTGAGGGGGTCGTAGTGGACTGCGGGCGGCGTCGGAAGACCCTAGCGGGCGGCACCGACATGCAGATGACGGACAGAGGTCGGACCGGTGACACGAGGCGGGTCGGCGGCCGCATAGCCTGTCCCCATGAGCGCTCGCGTAGGCATCGTGATGGGATCCGACTCCGACTGGCCGACGATGAAGGCCGCGGCCGACCTTCTCGACGAGTTCGGGATCGAGTGGGAGGCCGACGTGAAGTCGGCCCACCGGATGCCGCAGGAGATGCTCGACTACGGCCGCGAGGCCGCCGGTCGTGGTCTTTCCGTGATCATCGCCGGCGCCGGCGGCGCCGCGGCGCTGCCCGGCATGCTCGCCTCCGTGACCCCGCTGCCCGTCATCGGCGTCCCGGTGCCGCTGAAGTACCTCGACGGGATGGACTCGTTGATGTCGATCGTCCAGATGCCGGGTGGCATCCCGGTGGCCACGGTCGCCATCGGCAACGCCAAGAACGCGGGCATCCTCGCCGCCCGCATCCTCGGCGTCGCCGACCCCGAGCTGCAGCAGAAGCTGGTGGCGTACGAGAAGTCCCTCGCCGAGCTCGCCCGCGAGAAGGGTGAGGTCGTACGCCGCGCCACCTCCTAGGGCACCTGAGACTCAGGGCAGGAGCGACAGGCCCTTGACGAGCTTGTCGATGATCCGGCGCGGGCCGAAGAGGCTGACCGCGCAGTAGGAGAGGTCGGCGCCGCGGCTGCTCCCGACGGCGAAGAGGTAGTCGTCGTAGACCCGGGTGTGCTGCGCCTGGGTGGGCATGTCGATGACCGCGACGCCGGGCTGGGCGACCGCCTGGCGCCGCAGGTCGGTGAGCCGCTGGGCCGGGGCGCCGAGCACCGTGCAGCCGATCCAAGGCAGACCCGGATGGGTGGAGCCGTCGGCATCGGCCGCGTCCGCCCCGAGCAGTCCGGTCGTACGCTGCGTGGTCGCGCCCGCGACGCAGACGGCCGCGTTCACAGCGCGTCCGGCGGGGAGGTCCTGGTCGACGACGACCACCCACTTGAAGGGCACCTCTCGCGTGCTCAGGGACTGGTCGATCTCGTCGGGAGCGAACCCGATCCTCGCCGTCTCGACACTTGTGCTCATCACTCTGACTCCTGTCATTCGCCAACTGAATCGACGACAAGTCTTGAGAATGTCAGGACTAAACGCAATCAAGCCGGTCATTGTCAGGAGGATCGGTTAATCTGGCGTGCATGGACGAAGTCGACCGTCAGATTTTGGCCGCCTGGACGATGGATGCACGGCGGAGCCTCCGGGACATCGCCGCGGAAGTCGGTGTCTCCGCGACCACCGTGCACGACCGCGCGCGGGCGATGCAGCGCCGTGGGCTCATCCGCGGCGCCTACCTCGATCTCGACCTCCGTCAGATCGACCGCGGCGTGCAGGCGCTCGTCGCGGTACGCATCCGGCCGCCGTCGCGCGCCAACATCGAGTCCTTCCGCGACTGGGTCGGCGCGCTCCCGGAGGCGGTCGGGGTGTTCGTCACCTCCGGCCGGATGGACTTCATCGTCCATGTCGCGGTCCCCGACAACGACGCGCTCTACGCGTTCGTGATCGACCGGCTCACCTCCCGGGCCGAGATCGCCGACGTCGAGACGTCGGTGATCTACGAGCACATGCGGACGATGACGTTCGAGCCGTAGCCCTACCTCCGCGCGCCCGCCTTGGCGCGCTCGAACCAGATCTTGCTGGGGCAGGTGTCCATCACCATCGGTACGCCGGCCGCGGTGGTGCGCTCGAAGGCCGACTCGTCGATCACGCCCATCTGGAACCACACACCGCCGGCGCCGATCGCCACCGCCTCGTCGGCGAACTGGCCGGCGGCCTCGGAGCGGCGGAAGACGTCGACGACGTCGATCTTCCCGACGGCCGCTGCGGCCTCGGCCAGAGTCGCGTAGACCTTCTCGCCGAGCACCTCCTTGCCCTCGGCCGCGGCACCCGGGTGTATCGGGACGATCCGCTTGCCGTGCAGCTGGAGCTCCTGGGCGATCGCGTAGGCGGTACGCCACGGGTCACCCGAGAGGCCGACCACGGCCCAGGTCTCGGAGTCGTCGAGAAGCGTGTCGATGGTGTCCTGGTCGAGCCATGCGGCGGTCATGTGGAGGGAACAACAACACCGCTTCGGGGATTCCGTGACCCGCCGACGTACTGGCGAGTAGCAAACAGGCATAGACTCCGGGACATGAGTGCCGAGTACCCGTTGTTCGCCCTCTCCGAGGAGCACCAGGAGATCCGCAAGGCCATCCGTGAGATCTGCGACGCCAAGATCGCGCCGGCCGCGGCTGCGGTCGACGAGGAGGCTCGCTATCCGCAGGAGGCGCACGACGCGCTGATCGAGACCGAGTTCTTCGCGCCGCACGTGCCCGAGGCGTACGGCGGTGTCGGTGCCGACGCGCTCGCGACCGTCCTGGTGATCGAGGAGATCGCCCGCGCGGACGTCTCGGCCTCGCTGATCCCCGCCGTGAACAAGCTCGGCTCGCTGCCGGTGCAGATCGGTGGGTCGGAGGAGCTGAAGAAGAAGTACCTCGGCAAGCTCGCCGCCGGCGAGGGCAACTTCTCCTACTGCCTCTCCGAGCCCGACGCCGGCTCGGACGCCGCCAACCAGAAGACCCGAGCGGTCCGCGACGGCGACTTCTGGGTGCTCAACGGGGTCAAGCGGTGGATCACCAACGCCGGCGTCTCGGAGTACTACACCGTCCTGGCGATGACCGACCCCGACAAGCGTTCCAAGGGCATCTCCGCCTTCGTCGTGGAGAAGTCTGACGAGGGCGTCAGCTTCGGCGCCCCGGAGAAGAAGCTCGGCATCAAGGGCAGCCCGACGCGCGAGGTCTACTTCGACAACGTGCGCATCCCCGCCGACCGGCTCATCGGCGAGGAGGGCAAGGGTTTCACCTACGCCATGCAGACCCTCGACCACACCCGCATCACGATCGCGGCCCAGGCCGTCGGTGTCGCCCAGGGTGCGCTCGACTACGCGCTGGGCTACATCAAGGAGCGCAAGCAGTTCGGCAAGCCGATCGCGGAGTTCCAGGGCCTGGAGTTCATGGTCGCCGACATGGGCATGAAGATCGAGGCCGCGCGTCAGCTCACCTACGCCGCCGCCGGCCGCTCCGAGCGCGGCGACAAGGACCTCACCTTCTTCGGTGCCGCCGCGAAGGCGTTCGCGAGCGACGTCGCGATGCAGGTGACCACCGACGCCGTGCAGCTGCTGGGTGGCTATGGGTTCACCCGCGACTACCCGGTCGAGCGGATGATGCGCGACGCCAAGATCACCCAGATCTACGAGGGCACCAACCAGGTCCAGCGCATCGTGATGGCCCGTCAGCTCCTCGCCGGCATCCAGTCGACCCTGTGACTGACCGATCGGTGCACTGCGCCTGCCTTACTCAGTGCACCGATCATTCATGTGCGCGATCCATGCACCGTTGATCGGCTCAAAGGTGCACGGATCGTGCACGGGCGACAGATGATGCCTTCATGGGGGACACATCTGATCCGGACGAAGACTTCGCCCTGGACGTCTCGCGACCTTTCTCGCGCGCTGACGCCGTGAAGGCGAAGATCAAACCGAGCACGTTGCGCGGCCCGCGTTTCACCCGTCTCTTCAGTGGCGTGTACGTCGCCGCCGACGCCCCGGCGACGCCACTGCAGCGGGTCCAGGCTGCGCTCGTACCGTTCCAGGGCCGCGGGTTCGCCAGTCACGCGTCCGCCGCTCGGGTATATGACGTGCCGATCCCGACGTTGCCCGACGAGCATGTGACGGTGACGGCGGCGGCTCACCGGCGTACACATCCAGGCATCGTCTGCCATGTGATGCGGAAGCCACGAGCGGTGGTCGTCGATGGCATCGGCGTCTCCTCGCCCGACCAGCTCTTCACCGAACTCGCCAGCCAGGTGAGCCTGGTCGACCTCGTCGTCGCTGGCGACCATCTCGTACGCCACCACGGGGGTGTGACTCCGACGACCCTGGCCGACTTCGCGGCCTCCGGGACGCTGCCGGGTTCGCGCCCGGCGGCGACGGCGGCACGCTACGTACGCGAGAACGTTCGCTCGCCGATGGAGACCCGTGTGCGCATGCTGATCGTGCTCGGTGGTCTGCCGGAACCACGCATCAACGCGCTCGTCGGCACCGGTGACGGCATGCTCAAGCGCGAGCACGATCTGGTCTATGCGGTCTCGAAGACCGCGATCGAGTACGACGGCAAGCAGCACCCGGCCGAGCAGTGGGAGCGCGACCTCGAACGACGTGAGGAAGCCGACGACGACGGTTGGCGCATCCTGACCGTTGTTGCGAAGGGCATCTATCGTCGACCCGACCTGACGCTCGAGAAGATTCACCGGGTGCTGCTGGAGCGAGGCGAACCGGGCGTGCCGAAGCAGCTGTCGGACGCCTGGCGCCCGCACTTTCCGGTGATTCGTTGATGTGCACGATCCGTGCACTTGGATGCGCATCGCCTATGCACAGATCGAGCAGGTGCCCGATCCGTGCACTCTCGTGTCGTGTCTACGTGCATCGATCGTGCACGTGAGGGGCCGCCGCTATCGTCTCAGGCATGGCTGATGACGTGCTCCGGCTCCGCGAGTGGGAGGAGTCGGACGCGGAAGTCCTGCTCTCTGCGTACGACGGGACGGGGATGCGGACCGAGCGGCCGGCGGACGTCGCCACCGTCGAGGACGCCGAGAGGATGATCGCCGGGTGGGCCGAGGAGGCGGCGGCGGACAGGGCGTACACCTTCGCCGTTGTCGACGGCTCCGACATCCTGGGCCAGATGCGGGTCACCACCCAGCTGCGCGCCCACAGCATCGGCTGGATCTCCTACTGGACCCTCGAGCAGCACCGCGGGCGGGGTGTCGGCAGCACCGGCCTGAGGCTGCTGGCGCGCCACTGCTTCGACGAGCTCGACCTCTTCCGCCTCGAGACCGGTCATCGGGTCGACAACCCGGGCTCGTGCCGCGTCGCCACCGCAGCCGGGTTCCTCGTCGAGGGCCGCGAACGCCAGAAGCTGCTCTACGACGGGGTCCGCTACGACACCGAGACCCACGCGCGGCTCGCGACCGATCCCGACCCTGCCTGACTCCGCGAGCGCGTGCGTCGAGACGTCGCGGCTAGTCCTGGACGCGCCCGCGGAGCTGCTTGGTCTGGCTGCGCTGACGTTTCGCGTCTAGGCGGCGCTCCTTGGAGCCGCGGGTGGGCTTGGTGGGGCGTCGGGTGGGCGGTGGCGGGGCGAGGAGCTCGCGGATGCGCAGGGCGAGACGCTCGCGCGCGGCGACACGGTTGCGGAGCTGGGAGCGCTGCTCGTGGGAGACGACGTGGATCGGGCCGGGTGAGCGGGCGAGGATGCGGGCACGCTGCGACTCGTCGAGCACCTCGGACGCGGACGGGTCCCAGGACAGCTCCACCCGCGAGTCGGTCGTGTTGACCGACTGTCCGCCAGGCCCGGGTGAGCGGGAGAAGCGCTCGACCAGCTCGGAGTCGGGGATGACCAGACCCTGGGGCAGGCCGGGGCCCGGCGGCACCTGCATGTCCTTCATCTGGCTCCTCTCGCTCGACCCCCATTCTCCTCCGAGGCGTCGACGGATCCCACGGGGCCGGTCGAGTCGCGCACCACGAGCTCCGCGGGGACCCGCTGCCGACGCGGCCGTGCGCCGGGCTCCTTCAACGCCAGCGTCAGCGCACGGGCGCCCATCTCGGCCATCGGCAGGCGGACGGTGGTGAGTCCGGGGGACAGGTCTTGAGCGACCGCGACGTCGTCGAATCCACTGACCGAGACCTGGCCCGGCACCGAGACCCCCGAGCTCCGCAGCTGGGAGAGGCAGCCGATGGCCATGTCGTCGTTGAGGGCGATGACGGCCGTCGTACGCGGGTGGTCGGCGAGCATGCGGCGGATGCACTCGCGCCCGCCCTCGCGGGTGAACGGCCCCTCCAGGACGGGTACGTCACCGGCGTCGAGCCCCGCCGCCGCGAGTGCGTCGCGCACCCCCGCGAGGCGGTCGGCGACGGTGGTCAGCTCCAGCGAGCCGGAGACGACCACGATGCGCCGGTGGCCGAGGCCGAGGATGTGCTCGGCGACGGCGCGGCCGCCGGGGCGGTTGTCGGGCAGCACGCTGTCGACGCCGAGGTGGTGGCGGCCGACGACCGCGACGCGACCGCCCGCCTCCGCGTAACGCTGCACCTCGAGCCGCATCGGTGCCTCGACCGAGGCGTCCACGAAGCCCGACCCCGCGATCAGGATCGCGCCGACGCGATTGGCGACCAGGCTGCGTACCTGCTCCACCTCGGCCTCGGGGTCGCGCCCGGAGTGGCAGATCTGGACGGTGCGACCGTGCTCGGCGGCGAGGCTGAGCACTCCGCTGGCGATCTCGGAGAAGTAGGGGTCGCCGATCTCGTGGACGACGAGCCCGATGGTCGCGGTGGATCCGCTGGCGAGCGAGCGGGCATGGAGGTTGGCGACGTAGCCGAGCTCGCGTGCCGCCTGGCGGACCTTCTCGGCGACGGAGTCGCTGACGCCAGGGGTTCCGGAGAGCGCGCGGGAGGCGGTCGCGATCGAGACGCCGGAGGCGTTGGCGACGTCGATCAAGCGGGGGGAGCGGGCGGAACGGTCCATCGATGCCCCTTGTCGTCAGGAATGTGACCCTTGCCACACTAAGCGGGAGTCGGTAACGTCATCGTAAACGCTTACGTAAGCGCTTTCGTAGAGGAGACCCGCAGATGCGCTTCACGAAGACCCCCACCGCGAGCAAGCGGTCCAGAGCAACCCTGGCAGCCACGGCGGCCCTCGCTCTCGCCTCCACCCTCGCCGCCTGTGGCGCCGCCGAGGAAGGAGGCAGCGACGACGAGATCGTGATCGGCATCTCGCTGCCCCTGACCGGCGACTTCAGCGAGCCCGGCAAGGGCATCCAGCGCGGCTACGAGGCCTGGGCCGAATACGTCAACGCCAACGGCGGCCTGCTCGGCCGCGACGTACGCCTGGAGATGCTCGACGACCAGTCCAGCGCCGAGCGCGTGGCGGCCGACTACGAGAAGCTGATCAACCAGGAGCAGGTCGACCTGGTCGTCGGTCCGTTCTCGACCCGCCTGGTGATCCCGGCCGCCCAGGTCGCCCAGGACTACGGCTACCTCTTCGTCGAGCCCGCCGGCGCGGCGCCGGAGGTCTTCGAGGAGGGCTTCGAAAACCTCTTCTACGCCGCGCCCGCCGTCGCCGACGACCACTACAAGCTGCTCGCCGAGCACATCTTGGCGATGCCCGAGAGCGAGCGGCCCAAGACCGCGGCGTACGCCTCGATGGACGACCCGTTCGCCCAGGGCACCGCCTACGGACTCAAGGACGCACTGGAGGAGGGTGGCGTGAAGACGGTCGTGGACGAGGTCTACCCGCCCAACACCACCGACTTCAGCAGCATCGCGGCCAAGATCGCCGACAGCAAGGCCGACATCGTCGTGGGCGGCAGCCAGTACCAGGACGGCGTCAACCTGATCGTCGCGCTGCAGCAGCTCGACTACCAGCCCAAGCTGGCCGCGTTCTCGACGGCGCCGACCGAGACCGAGTTCGCCGAGGCGATCGGCGACAAGACGCAGGGCGTCATCGCGCCGACCGGCTACACCACCAAGGCTGACTACCCCGAGAACCAGGAGTTCGTGAAGTTCTACGAGGAGAAGCACGGCGAGGCGCCCGGCGAGGACGAGGCCAACGCCTGGACCACCGGCCAGGTCGTCGCGGCGGCGGTCGAGGCCGTCGAGTGCGCCGAGCCCGCCCCGGAGTGCCAGTCGCAGCTGATCGACTGGCTGCGCGAGAACGAGGTCGACACGGTCGTCGGTCCGCTCAGCTGGGACGACAAGGGCCGCCCGCAGAGCGCCCACATGATCCAGCAGTGGGTCGACGGCGAGATCAAGATCGTCCTGCCGGAGGACCAGGCAGAGGCCGAGTTCATCTTCCCGAAGCCGGCGTGGTGAGCCCATGTCGGGAGCTCTTCTCCTGCAGAGCCTGATCCTGGGGCTGCTGCTCGGAGGCCTCTACGCCCTGCTCGCCGCCGGCCTGACGCTCTACTTCGGGGTCATGCGGGTCGTGATGATCGCCCACTCCGCGTTCCTGATCCTGGCTGCGTACCTGGCCTGGTTCTTCACCAAGCAGACCGGGCTTGATCCACTGCTGTCGCTGTTCGTCACCGTGCCGCTGTTCTTCGCGGCCGGCTACGGGATGCAGCGCGCGCTGCTCTCGCGGCTGCGGCCGGCGACGCTGACGATGATGTCGGTGCTGCTGACCTTCGCGATCGCGCTGGTCATCGAGGGTGGCCTCGGCTACCTCTTCTCCGGCACCCAGCGACGGATCCAGCTCGGCTACTCCGGCGCCAGCCTGGAGCTGTGGGGCGCCCGGATCGCGGTGGTGAAGCTGATCGCCTTCGGGCTGGCCGCGGTCTCGCTCCTGGCGCTGTTCCTGCTCCTCAAGAAGACCCGCTTCGGGCAGGCGCTGCGGGCCACGATCCAGCACCGCGAAGCCGCTCAGCTGCTCGGCATCGACACCGACCGGATCGCCGGCTTCGGCTTCGGGCTGGGCCTGGCCACGGCAGCGGTCGGCGGCACCGCGCTCGCGCTCGACGCCACCATCTATCCCTCGCTGCACTGGCACTGGATCGGGCCGCTGATGGCGATCATCGTGATCGGCGGCCTCGGCAGCATCCCCGGCGCCGCGATCGCGGCGATGCTCCTCGGCGTCACCCAGGCGCTGCTGCAGATCCCGATGGGCACCACATGGGCGCAGACGGTCTTCTACGTCGCCCTCTTCGCCACCCTCATGTTCCGCCCCCAGGGTTTCTTCGGAGGTCGCCTTGCTCAGCGCTTCTAGACACAACGACAGCCGTACGTCCCCGGGCCGCTCGATCCTCGTGGCCAAGCTCGTCGCGGCAGCCGCCGGGCTCGGCCTCGTGCTCGCGTTCCCGGCGCTCGCCCCGGACCCGTTCATCCTGTCGGTCGGTGTGGTGATCGCCAGCTATGCCGCGCTCGCGGTGGCGTGGAACTTCGTCGGCGGGCTGACCGGCTACATCTCACTGGGCCACGCCGCCTACTCGGGGCTGGGTGGCTACGGCACTGCGCTGCTGATCACCGAGGCCGGGGTGAACCCGTGGATCTCGATGGTCGTCGCGGCGCTGCTCGTCGGCCTGGCCGCGGTGCCGATCGGGATCGCGTCGCTGCGGGTCCGCGGCGCTTCGTTCGTGATCGTCTCGATCGCGCTGGTGCTCATCCTGCTGCTGGTCGCGCAGAGCTGGGCCGGTGTCACCGGCGGGTCCAACGGGTTGCGGGTGCCGCGGCCGTTCGGCACCGATGTCTTCCGGCCCGAGCAGCACGAGCGGTTCTTCTACCTGTTCGTCGGCCTGACGCTGGTCGCCCTCGCGCTGTGGTGGCTGGTCGACCGGTCCCGGCTCGGCACCGGGCTCAAGGCGATCCGCGAGGACGAGGACAAGGCACAGGCGCTGGGCGTGCCGACGTTCGTCTACAAGCTCGTCGTCTTCGTCGTCTCGGCGTTCTTCACCGCGATGGCGGGCGGGATGTACGCCCTCTGGTTCGGCTCGCTCGATCCGATCTTCCAGTTCTCGATCCTGACCGGTTCCTATCTGGTGCTGATGTCGCTGCTCGGTGGCGTGCGCAGCCTGCTCGGTCCGGTCGTCGGCGCGGTGATCGTGGGCTACGCCGTCGAGTTCTTCAAGAACCAGTACGGCGACACCCAGCTGCACCTGGTCGCGCTCGGACTGTTGCTCGCCCTGGTCGTGCTGTTCATGCCCGACGGGGTCATCCCCTGGGTGGCCGCGCAGTTCGACCGGTTCCGACCCGGTGGCACCTCGATCCGCGAGGTCGACGCCGCTCAGCTGGCCGAGGAGCGCAAGGCGCTCGAGGAGGCGAAGCGATGACCGAGATCATCAAGCACGGCCTGGAGACCGACGGACTGACCAAGTCCTTCGGCGGCGTACGCGCCGTGGACGAGGCGACGGTCAGCTTCCAGGAGGGCAGGATCAACGCCCTGATCGGCCCGAACGGGTCGGGCAAGACCACGTTCTTCAACTGCGTGACCGGGATGATCCGCCCCGACTCGGGGACCGTGACCTACCGCGGCCGGGACGTGACCGGCCACGCACCCCACCGGATCGCACGGGCCGGGCTCGGGCGCAGCTTCCAGCTGTGCCGGATCTTCCCGCGGATGACGGTGCTCGACAACGTGCTGGCCGGGGTCTGCTCGGCGGGCGTCGTCCACCGGCTGCGCGGGGCGCACAACCCCGATGACATCGCTCGGGCCCGCGAGCTGCTGGCCCGGGTCGGCATCGAGCACCTCGAGCGCAGCGAGGCCCGCGACATCTCCTACGGCCAGCAGAAGCTGCTCGAGCTGGCCGGGGTGCTGATGGCCGAACCCGACACGATCATGCTCGACGAGCCCGCCGGGGGAGTGAACCCGGCCTTGATCGGCCGGATCGCCACGCTCGTGCGCGAGCTCAACGCCGAGGGCCGCACCTTCATCATCGTCGAGCACAACATGGAGCTGGTGATGAGCCTCTCCGACCATGTCGTGGTCTTCGACCGCGGCCGTCCGATCGCCTCCGGTGCGCCGGCGGACGTGCAGAACGACCCCCGAGTCCTGGAGGCCTACCTTGGTGTCTGAACCTCTTCTCGAGCTGCGCGACATCGAGGCCGGCTACGGCCGGGCCGCGCTCGTCCTGCGCGGCCTCACCGTCACCGTTCCCGCAGGTCAGATCGTCTGTCTGGTCGGCCCGAACGGCGCCGGCAAGTCCACCGTGCTCAAGGTGGCCAGCGGCATGTTGACGCCACGCTCGGGGACCATCACGATCGACGGCGTCGACGTCACCCGCAACGGTCCGCAGCAGATGCTCCGCGCCGGCATGGCCCACGTGCTCCAAGGCCACTCGGTCTTCAAGGAGATGACCGTGGCCGAGAACGTCGGGCTGGGCGCCTACACCGTCCGCGACCCGGCGGCGGTGGCCGAGCGGACCGACTTCGTCAAGAGCCTCTTCCCGGTCGTCGCCGAGCGGTGGAACACCCTCGCCGGCGCGCTCTCGGGCGGTCAGCAGAAGCAGGTCGAGTTCGCCCGCTCGCTGATGGTGAGCCCGAAGGTCGTGCTGCTCGACGAGCCCAGCATGGGCCTGGACCCGAAGACGACCGCAACCGTGTTCGAGCAGGTGGTACGCATGCGCGACGCCGGTCTGGCGGTCCTGCTCGTCGAGCAGAACGCCCGGCGGGCCCTGGAGTCGGCAGACCTGGGCTGCGTACTCGATCTGGGGAAGGTGCACATCGCAGGGGCAGCCGCCGACCTGCTCGCCGACCCACGGATGGCGGAGCTCTATCTCGGGGGAGCCGCAACGACCTCAGCAGGGGCCACCGACGGTCCCGATTAGGGGAAGGGAAGCAACCATGAGAAGGAACCGGAGACTGACGCTGAACCGAATGACGGGGCGAGGCGTACGCGCCGGTGTGATCGCCCTCGCCGTTGCCCTGGCCGCTCCGCTCGCCGGAGCCCAGGCGCACACACCCGAGGGCCCGGGCCTGGCCGTGGTCAATCCCCGGGCCAGCGTGGCCGACTGGGATCCGCTGACCGACGCGAAGTGGGCCTTCGAGGACGGCCAGGTCATCCTGACCGAGCCGGGGACCCCGCAGCCGGGCCCCAGACGCCCCTTCGAGTACGCCATCGTGACCCAGGGGCCGGCTCTCGGCTCGCTGACCTACCGCGCCGAGGTGCGCATCGACGAGGCCGTCACGGTCACCAACCGCGACGTGATCCTGGTCTGGAACTACCAGTCACCGACACGCTTCTACTACGCCCACCTCTCGACCGACAACACCATCTACCCCCACAACGGCATCTTCGTGGTCAACGACGCCGACCGGCTGCGGATCGACCACCAGTGGAACGGCACGGTCGGAGCCGCGCCGTCGATCACCGACGCGGAATGGCACGACGTACGCCTCGACTACGACGCCCGCACGGGAGCGATCGCGGTCTACCTCGACGGTGCCGACGAGCCGCGGATGACCGCCACCGACACCAGCTTCGCCGGAGGCCGGTTCGGCTTCGGTTCCTTCGACAACTTCGGGCGCATCCGTGACGTCACCGTCGCGGGCGTACGTCATCGCTGAAGCGAAGCCCGAAGCAATACCGCCCGCTGAACCTTCGGTAAGGAGAGAACAACCCATGGAAACCTCACGTCTATGGGGCAGACAGGCGCGGGCCGGCCTCGCCGTCGGCGCCCTGCTCGCCGCTCTGCTCACCCCCACGCTCTCTGCCAGTCCCGCCAACGCCGCCATCCCCGGCAGCGAGCCCGTCCCCGACCCCATCCCCGAGCAGCCCGTACGCAGCAGCCTCGGCCTCGTGCTCGAAGAGGTCACCCAGCTTCCTGCGACCGAGCCCTACCCCGCGCCCACCGACCAGCGCCTCGTACGTCACAACCGCATCAACTTCATCGGTGAGGTCCCCGACGGCTCGGGCCGGATGTACGTCCCCGACCTCAACGGGCCGATGTACCTGCTCGAGAACGGGCAGCAGCACGAATACCTGAACCTCCGCGACCACTTCGTCGACTTCTGGTCCGGGGCCGGGTTGGGCAGCGGCGCCGGGTTCATCACCTTCCACCCCGACTTCGAGGAGAACGGTCTCCTCTACACCGTCCACACCGAGCGCTTCGGCGGCTTCGCCAAGACGCCGACGTTCCCCTCGCAGACCAACCCGGGTTCGGGGCGGACCGTCAGCGTCGTGACCGAGTGGCACGCCGCCGACCCGGCCGCGGACACGTTCGAAGGCACCAGCCGGGAGGTGATGCGGATCGACTTCGCCGGCCAGATCCACGCCATCCAGCAGATCGACTTCAACCCGACCGCCCAGCCGGGCGACGAGGACTACGGGCTGCTCTACATCGCCTCCGGCGACGGCGGCAACGGCGTCCGCAGCGACGATCCGCAGAACCTCGCCAACCCCTTCGGCAAGATCCTGCGCATCGACCCGCTCGCCCGCGACGGGCGCAACGGGGCGTACGGGGTCCCGGACAGCAACCCGTTCGTCGGCCGGGAGGGCGCGATCGAGGAGATCTGGGCGTACGGCATGCGTGACCCGCACCGGTTCTCCTGGGACGTCGAGACGGGCCGGCTGCTGCTCGGCCACATCGGCCAGCACGCGATCGAGGGCGTCTACGACGTGCAGGCCGGGGACAACCTCGGCTGGAGCGAGATCGAGGGCCGACTGCTCTACGACAACACCGACGAGTGCGCCCTCTACACGGTGCCCGAGGGCTACGACATGTCCCGCTTCACGCTCCCGGTGGCCTCCTTCGACCACGACCCGCCGGCCAACTACCCCTGCACCTCCGACAGCGGCCACGCCGTCAGCGGCGGCGTCGTCTACCGCGGCGGGTTCGACGACCTGAAGGGCAAGTACGTCTTCGGTGACCTGGTCAACGGCGAGGTCTTCTGGACCGATGCCCGGCAGATGCGACGGGGAAGCAGCCGGGAGGCGACCCTGCACCAGATGCAGCTCTTCGACACCTCGGGCAAGCGGCTCTCGATGCAGGACTTCGTCGATCACCCGCGCGTGGACCTGCGCTTCGGCACCGACTCCCGCCGCAACCTCTACCTGCTGGCCAAGGCCAACGGGAAGATCTGGAAGGTGGTGGACACCGTGCAGCGGCCCTGGCCGAGCGAGGTCCTGCCGTCGCTGCGCGAGGACCTGGTCAGCTACTACGACTTCGAGCACCCCTTCGCCCCGGGGGCGCGCGAGGAGGACCAGGGCTTCTCGCGGACGCTGCTGAACCAGGTCAACGGCGGCAACGCGATGCAGGTCAGCGACTCCGCCTACCGGACCAGCAACAACGCCCTGCAGACCAAGCAGGTCGCCCCGGAGGTCAACGGCAACGACGACTGGAAGGCGGGATCGTGGAACCAGAACGGCGTCGCGTCGCTGGCGCCGTTCGCTGGAGCCGAGCAGATCACCGTGGCCGGCTGGTTCAAGGTCGACATGGACGGGCCCGCGCTCAACTCGGTGACGGCCGACCCGACCGACCGGTTCAACGCCATCGGGCTGGCCGGGGTGCTGTCGGGCAACTCCGACGGCCACGGCGTACGCGCCCTGCTCGAGCTCATCAACGTCAACGGCACCCTGCGCCTGGTGGCACTCGGGCGCCGGCTCGACGAGGGTGCCTCGCAGACCTTCGCGGCCTCGGCGGACTGGCAGACCCTGCTGCCGCGCGGGCAGTGGGTGCACCTGGCGGCGACGTTCGACTACACCACGGGGAAGATGGCGCTCTACCGCAACGGCAAGGCGGTCGAGGGGTTCTACACCTCGGCGGGTGACCCGTGGCAGGTCGACGGCACCGGCACCTCCGACACGTTGCCCCGCGGCTACAAGGTCGGAGGCTCCTTCCCGCAGGACACCGTCGAGCGGAACCCCTGCGACTGCCGGATGGACTCACTGATGTTCCTCGACCGGGCGATCACCCCGGACGAGGCGCGGGCTCAGTACCAGCGGTTCGTCAACGGCCGCTGACCTCGATGGGGTCCACGGCTCCGGTTCAGCGGACCGGGCCGTGGACCTCGCTGCGTAACCGGGCCATGGTGGCGTCGAGGTCGGCGGCGGTGCGGGCCGCCGCGCCGAGCTCGTCGCGCAGGGTGGTGGGGACGGTGCCGTCGTACTTGTAGTAGATCGAGTGCTCGACGCTGGCCCAGAAGTCCATCGCGATGGTGCGGATCTGCAGCTCGACCGGGACGTCCACCGCGCGGTCGGAGAGGTAGACCGGCACCTTGATGATCAGGTGGAGGCTGCGGTAGCCGTTGGCCTTGGGCTCGGCGATGTAGTCCTCGACCTCGACCACGTCGACGTCGGACTGGCTGCCGAGCATCTCCATGATCCAGTAGACGTCGGAGACGAACGGGCACACGACCCGGATCCCGGCGATGTCGCGGATCTGCTGCTCGAGCGCCTCGAGGGTGAGCGGGCAGCCGATCTTGCGGGCCTTGGCGAGCAGACTGTCGGGTGACTTCAGCCGGGTGCGTACGTGCTCGATCGGGCTGTGGTCGTGGGTGTGCTCGAACTCCTCGCGCAGGATCGCGATCTTGGTCGAGACCTCGTCCATCGCGAACTTGTAGCGCATCCGGAACCTGGCCAGCTCGCGGGCCATCTCGTCGCCGCTTGCCTCGACGAGATCGACCAACCCGTTGATCGGGTTGTCGTCGACTGTGGTCATTGTCCCCTCCTGACAGAGTCATCTTTGCAGGCGACGACAAGGCGGCGGCGTGGTGCCCGGTACGCGAGCGGGGCGAGGGGCCCGGACGTCACCAGGTCTTCGGGCCTGCTTCTGGACACCGAGGTGCATCCGGCCGGACGCACCCGATACAGTGACACCCCTCGGGGGATAAATACCCCCCGGGGGATAAAGGTCTGTTCGGGTTGCCTACGAGTAAGGACACTCCCCCACATGCGCATTCTGCTGCTCGTCTCCGCGTTCAACGGCCTGACCCAGCGGGTCTGGTGCGATCTGAAGGAGGGTGGCCACGACGTCGGTGTCGTGCTGGCGCCCGTGCATGACGACTCGTCCCTGGTTGCGGCCGTCGAGGAGATCGGTCCCGAGCTGATCCTGTGCCCGTTCCTCAAGCACCGGGTACCGGAGGCGATCTGGGACCGCTACCCGACGGTCGTGATCCACCCGGGCCCGGTCGGAGACCGGGGACCGTCCTCGCTCGACCACGCCACGCTCGACGGGCGTTCTCGCTGGGGCGTCACCGCGCTGTCCGCCGTCGAGGAGATGGACGCCGGCCCGGTCTGGGCGACCGAGACGTTCCCGATGCCCGAGGTCCCGATCGCCAAGAGCGCGCTCTACAACGGGCCGGTGGCCGACGCGGCGATGGCGTGTGTCGCGGAGGTCGTCCGGATGGTCGCGGCGGGGGAGGCCCCGAAGCCGGCCGAGGAGTGGCCCGCCGAGGTCGAGGGCACCGGCGAGCTGCCGCTGCTGCGCCGCAGCGCCTTCGAGATCGACTGGTCCGCGCCGGCGACCGAGATCGCGCGCCGGATCGCGGCGGCCGACGGCGCGCCGGGTGCACCGGCGATCGTCGACGGCAAGACGTACTGCCTCTTCGACCCGGCGACGACCCCCGACCAGCAGGACGCCGAGCCCGGCACCGTCGTCGGCGTGGACACCGACGCGGTCGCGATCGCCACCGGGGAGGGCACCCTGTGGGTCGGCTACGCCGCGACGCTCGAGAAGAAGCGCGGCCCCAAGCTCCCGGCGGCCTGGGTGCTCGACACCCGCCACGCGTCCTACCGGGCGATGCCCGAGGCGCTGGCCGAGACGACCTACGAGCGCGACGGCGACGTCGGCTACCTCACCCTGCGCTCCTACAGCGGCGCGATGTACACCCAGCAGTGCCGACGGATGACCGACGCGGTCCGCAAGGCGCTCATCGAGGACACCAGGGTCCTGGTCGTACGCGGCACCGAGCATGCCTTCTCCAACGGCATCCACCTCGGCGTGATCGAGGCGGCCCAGGACCCGGCGGCCGAGGCGTGGGACAACATCCGGGCCATCGACGAGCTCTGCGTGGCGATCGCCGAGGCCGAGCAGCTGACCATCGCCGCGTTCACCGCGAACGCCGGCGCCGGCGGTGTGATGGCCGGTCTCTGCGCCGACATCACGGTTGCGCGCGCCGGGGTCGTGCTGAACCCCTACTACGACATGGGCATCTTCGGCTCCGAGCTGCACACCTGGGGCCTGCCGAGCCGGGTCGGCCCCGAGAAGGCCGACGAGCTCCTCGGTGCGAAGCTGCCGATCTCGGCGGCCGAGGCGGCCCGGATCGAGATGGTCAGCGAGCTCGGCCCGCGCGACGCGGCGGAGTTCGACGGTTGGCTGCGCGACCTGGCGCAGGGCTACGCCGATCCCGAGGCGTACGTCCCGGCCCTGGCGGCGCGCGAGTCGCGCCGGGCCTGTGCGATGCCGATGTCCTACTACCAGAGCATCGAACTGGCCGAGATGGCCCGCGACATCTTCGACGACCGCCACGGGTTCGCGGCGAAGCGGAAGGCGTTCGTCACCAAGGCCGCGCCGAGTGAGACCCCTGCCAAGATCCGGTTCTGACCTGATCCCACGGCATCTGGAAGGGCGCTGGTTCACCGAGCGGGTGACGTACGACATGAGCGCGCCCGACTTCTTGCCAGGGGTCTGCCAGGGTCAGCGCACCACGTCCGGCGTCGTCAGATCACGGTTCTCATCGACCCACTCGCCCATCCGATCCTCACGGACGGCGCGCCACAGGTCGCGATCGCGGGAGGGGTCGAGGCGTACGACCGACTGGTCGCCGACCATGCCGGTGCCGTCGGTGGGGACGGTGAGGTAGCTGATGTCGTCGGTGCGGAGGTTGCGGAGCGAGGCGGCGAGCTTCGCCATCTGGGTGGTCGACCAGTCGTCGTCCACGGAGGCGTGCTTCGAGAACAGGTCGAGGAGGTCGAGAACCTGGTCGGGGTTCTTACGGAGCTCCTGGTTGAGGGTCTGCTTGAGAAGCGTGCGGAGGAACGCCTGCTGGCGGGCCACGCGGTCGAGGTCGCCGTCCCGGAGGCCGTAGCGCTGGCGTACGTAGAGGAGCGCCTGCTCGCCGTCGAGGTGGTGGCGGCCGGCTTCCCAGCGGACGCCGCGGGCCGAGTCGTAGACGGTCTTCGGGATGTCGATGTCGACGCCGCCGACGGCGTCGGTCAGGGCCTTGAACCCGTCCCAGTCGATGACGGCGAGGTGGTCGATGCGTACGTCCGTCATCGTCTCGACGGTCTCGACGGTGAGGTTGGGGCCGCCGAAGGAGTAGGCCCAGTTGACCTTGCCCTTGCCGTGGCCGGGGATGTCGACCCAGGAGTCGCGGGGGATCGAGATCACCGAGGCGGAGCGGCGGTCGCCGTCGAGGTGGACGAGCAGCATCGTGTCAGAGCGCGCCTGACCCGGCTCCCAGCCGGGCGCCTCGGCGCCGGTGGTGGGTGCGTCGGAGCGCGTGTCGGTGCCGAGGACGAGGATGTTCACCGCGTCCGCGGCCGATCCGGAGGTGGGCTTGGCCGGGCGGTCGGTGAGCCCGGTGAAGGTGTCGGGCAGCCGCTGGATGTTCCCCTCCACCTTTGCCCGGAGCCACAGGGCGCCGGTCAGGCCCGCCGCGCAGAGCAGGAGGACGCACACCAGCAGCCCGATCAGAGGCTTGCGCGCGCGGCGCCATCCGCGCGTGCGGGACTCGTCCGCAGGATCCGACTGCGGCGGCACGGGCGGGTGATCGAGGAGGGCCACCCGAGTATGTGACCCGGGACGCCCGGCCGCCGGGGCTCAGATGCTCGCCATTCCTCAATTTCAGGCACCGGTCGGTAACGGCTGGTAACCAAAAATAGGGAGGCAATACGTCGTCTGGTGTGGCTGAGTAAAGTCACTTTGCTGTAGGGCGCTGTTCGCGCTGGAGCCGGGATCTCCACGTGTTTCCAGCTGCCTGGCTGTGTCATGGGAGGGCGCAGCTCGATGAATCACCTGGGGAGAACTGTGTCTAAGTCAACTGTCGGACCCGACGACCGCGCCCGATTGCACGAGGCTGCCTCGGTGCTGGCCGGGGTCCGGGCAGCGACGACGCTGCTCAACTCGGCGGGTGAGATCGACGCGGAGCGGCGCGCCGCGATGGCGGCGATGGTGCAGAGCGAGCTGGAGCGGCTCGAGCGGATGGTGCGCCGACAGCAGGAGGCCGTACGACCGACGAGCTCGGAGGCCGCCGACGACGTCCGCGCGGAGGTGATCGACCTCGACGCGGTGGTCGCCACCATGGTTCTCGCCCACGAGGCCAAGGGCACCGACATCGCGTGGCGCCCCAGTCGGATGCTGGCGCTGGGCGACTCCGACCAGGTGACCGAGGCCCTCAACGTGCTTCTCGACAACGCCGCCGACCACGGCGGCGGATCGGTCCGTATCGAGGTGCGTGCCGCCGGGCCAGGGAGCACCTCGGTCGAGATCGCGGTGACCGACGACGGGCCCGGCGTCGCGCCGGAGCTGCGCCGCCGGATCTTCGCCCGCGGTGTGAGCCGCGCAGGATCGCCCGGGCAGGGGATCGGCCTCCACGCCGCCCGTGACCTGATGGAACGTCAGGGCGGTTACCTCGAGCTGGCCGAGACCGGGGAGCACACGACCTTCGTCCTCGGCATCCCGATGCTCGGCTGCGTCGATGCTCACGACACCCAGCACCGTGGAGGCCGCAGTGGTGTCGCCGCGTAAGCGGGTGAAGGTGGTCATCGTCGAGGACCACACCCTGTTCGCAGAGTCGCTCGAGCTGGCGCTCACCTTCGAGGGCTACGACGCCCACCGTGTCGACCTGCCCGACGAGCCGCCGTCGGAGGCCAAGCTCACCTCGCTGATCATGCGCTCCCAGCCGCGCATCGTGCTGCTCGATCTCGACCTGGGGCAGCACGGTTCGGGCGTACGCCTCATCGGGCCGCTCGCCAGGGCGGGCGCCGACGTCGTGGTGGTGACCGGCTCGACCGACGAGACCCGCTGGGGCCACGCCCTGCACGTCGGAGCCCGCACGGTGCTGTCCAAGTCGGTGCCGCTGGGCGAGATCCTGGGCACCGTACGCAGGCTCAACTACGGCCTCAGCGTGCTCGACGTCGATGAGCGCGAGCGCTTGATCCGGGCCTGGGTGGGACAGGAGCAGGACATCATCGAGACCCGCCGTCGGCTCGCCCAGCTCTCCCCACGGGAGTCGCAGGTGCTCGAGCACCTGATGGACGGTCTCACCGTCGGCGAGATCGCCAAGCTCCGTGTCGTCTCCGAGGCGACCGTGCGTACGCAGGTGAAGTCGATCCTCGCCAAGCTCGGGGTCTCCTCGCAGATCGCCGCGGTCAGCCTCGCCCACAAGGCCGAGTGGCGGGCCGCCTGACCCCAGACGCTCAGAGGGCGACCAGGCCGTCGTCCTCGCTCGCGCCGCGCAGCGCGTAGAGCGAGCCGGTCTGCGGGCAGCGCCAGGCGTCTCCCTGGGGGACCAGCGGCGCGCCGGCATGCCCGACCCAGCCCACCCGCCGCGCTGGGACCCCGACGACCAGCGCGTGGTCGGGTACGTCGCGGGTGACCACGGCACCCGCCGCGACCATCGCCCAGGCGCCGATCGTGACCGGAGCGACGCAGACGGCGCGGGCGCCGACGCTGGCGCCGGTGCGTACGGTCACGCCGACCGCGTCCCAGTCGTCGCCGTCCTTCAGGGTGCCGTCCGGGTTGACCGCGCGGGGCAGGTAGTCGTTGGTGAACACCACCGCCGGGCCGACGAAGGCGCCGTCCTCGAGCACCGCCGGCTCGTAGACCAGCGCATGGTTCTGGATCTTGCAGCGGTCGCCCACCACGACCCCGGGACCGACGTACGCTCCCCGACCGATGATGCACTCGCTGCCCACCCGGGCGTGCTCGCGCACCTGGGCCAGGTGCCAGACGAGCGTCCCGGCGCCGATCACGGCACGATCGTCGACGTCAGCGCTGGGTTCGATCCGGGGCTCGATCCGGGGCTCGGCGTGGGCGTCCTCGATGGTCATGCCCTCAGCAAACCCGGGACTCGGGCGGCCGGCGGAGCGGCCGGACGTGGCGTACCCGATTCAGCGTAGGACCGCGGGCGAGGACGCCTCCGGGATCAGCACCCGAGGGGTCGCGCCGGCGGAGGTGTCGAGGGCCCAGACGTCGCTGACCGGCTCGTCCTCACGGCCCAGGCCGTAGAGGACGGTGTCGTCGTCGAGCCACTCGATCTGGTCGTCGACGCTGTGCGTCTCGCCGGCCAGCACGGTGCGTTTCCCGGTGGCGAGGTCGAGGACGGCGGGCGTCCACCGGGTCCCGTCGTCGACCGCCTCCTTGAACGCGATCCGGGTGCCGTCGGGGGAGAGCGAGGGGCACTCGACATGGTCGGCGATCGTGGTCAGGGAACGCGTGGAGAGGTCGCCGCGGGCGAGGTAGGTCCGCCCGCCGGTGGCGACGGTGGCGTAGAAGGTGCGGTCGTCGTCGGCGAAGGTGATGCCCCAGATGTTGCGGTCGACCGGGGTGACCCGGCGCCCGTCGATGACCAGCCTGAACTTCTCCAGGTCCCCGTAGCTCGCCCCACCGATCCGGCGGATCACGGTGCGTGTCGAGAAGCCGCTGACCATGTAGGAGTCGCCGTTGACGAACACCGTCGAGGAGACCAGCTTCCCGTCCGGCGAGATCCGGGTGCGGCTGGGCAGCCCGGGCAGGTCGGTCCCGTCGACCTCCCGCCAGGCCTTGCCCGGGGCGGAGGCGGCCAGGTCGGTCGCCCGGTAGCGGCTGACCACGCCGCGCTCGGTCGCGAGGCACGACACCGAGCCGGCCTGGGCGTAGACCCGGTCACAGCTCAGGTCGGTCAGCGCCCGGGCCCCGCCGGGGGCGGCCAGCGCCACCGCACCGACGTGGCCGTAGTCGGCGTCGCGCCCGGTGTGCCGGAAGAGGATCCGAGGCCCCTGCTCGATCTGCGTCATGGAAGTGGTCGTCGCGTCGGTCGCCTTCGACGTACGCCGGTCGTTCTCGGCGATCGCCGAGAGGGCGTACGCCGTCATGCCGGCCGTGACGAGCACGACGACCGCGCCGAAGACGGCCGTGCGCTGCTTGGCCCAGAACGTCGTCATCGCACCGCCCTGCGCAGCACCGCGAGCCCGGCCGGGATCGCGGCGACCAGCACCGCGCAGACGGCGAGCATCGCGACCCGGGGGCCGACGGCGTACCAGAGGAGGCCGAAGCCGGTCGCCGCCACGAGCCGGGCGAGCGCCACCGCGGTCTGAGCCGTGGCGATGCCGCTGGCGCGTACGGTCTCGGGGACCAGCTGCCCGGCCACCGCGGCCAGGGTGCCGTCGGTCGCGGCGTAGAAGACACCGAGGAGGAGCACCGCGGCGCATGTGGTCCAGAGCGCGCCGTAGCCGGTCGCGGCGCACAGGTAGGCGGCCGCGAGCGGCAGGTGCCCGAGCACGAGGACCCTGACCCGTCCGACGCGGTCCGCGAGCCGGCCCATCGGGACGGCGAGGGCGAGGTAGGCGACGTTGGTGCCGACGTAGAGGACCGGGAACCACTGCGCCGCGAAGCCGCCGGTCTCCAGCAGGGCCAGGTAGACGAAGCCGTCGCCGACGGTGAGCAGGGCGAGCGCACCGGACACACCCGTCACCCGCACGAGACCGGGAGTGAGTGCGGTGCGCCAGCGCACCTTGACGCGAGGCCGGCGACGGGGAGCGTCCCGGCGGACTGCGCCGGTGCGGAACGGGACGAAGAAGGCCATCGTGGCGACCCCGAGCACCGCGAAGCCGAGCGAGACGACCAGGACCGTGTCGTAGCCGTCGGCGATCCGCCACAGGATCACGAACGCCAGCAGCGGCCCGAGCGTCGCCCCGATCGTGTCCAGCGCCCGGTGGACCCCGAAGCTGCGGCCGAGGTGCGCCGGGTCGCTGGAGGCCGCGATCATCGCGTCGCGCGGAGCGGTGCGTACGCCCTTGCCGACACGGTCCAGCGAGATCGCCGCCGAGATCGTCCCGAAGCCGCCGGCGAAGATCAGCCCGAGCCGCGCGACCGCGCTCGTCGCATAGCCCGCGAGCGCGACCGGCTGCGGCCGGTCGGTGCGGTCGGCGGCCCAGCCGGCCGCGATCCGCACCAGCGAGGAGACGCCCTGGTAGAGCCCGTCGATGAACCCGTACGCCACCGGGGAGAGCCCCACCACCGCGGTCAGGTAGAGCGGCAGGATGGCCGAGACGGACTCCGAGGAGATATCGGTCAGCAGGCTGACGACGCCGAGGGTGACGACCGTGCGGGAGACCCGCCCGCCGGAACGCCGCGGCTCGGCACCGGTGCTGGTGGCGGGTCGGTCGCTGAGAGAGAGGTACACCGGCGCTCAGGTCTTCGTGCGGAGGACGGAGTAGAGGCTGAAGTCGACCGTGCGGCGGCCGGTGCGGGTGACCGTGACGCTCACCGACTCCTCGCCGCGCTGCAGCGCCATGGCCGGGGTGTTCTCGACGGAGGTGGTGGTGACCTCCTCGAACCCGTGCTGTGCGAGGCGTGTCCGGAAGTGGCGGAGTACGTCGCAGGGCCGCCGACAGCTCGCGGTCAGCGCCACCTGGAGCGCGCCCTTGGTGGGCGAGACGCTGGAGACGTCGACGGTGGTGCGTGCCGGGGGCGTCAGCGCCGTCGGGTAGCCGGCCACCAGGGCGCCCTGGCGGACCGCCTGCTTCGGCAGCGGGTCCGAGATCAGCGCCGCCGCCTTGGTCCGTGGCTTCTCGGTGAGACCGGGAAGGCCGGACTCGGACGGGGTCGAGGCCGCTTCGGGCAGCGCCTCGGTCGCGGGTTCGGGATCGGACTCCGACTTCCGGCCCTCGCCCGACCCCGAACCGGCCGCGGAACCGGACCCCGGCTCGGAGCTGGCGTCGGCTCCTGGTGAGCCCGACCGGGACGACGAGGCACCCGCCAGGCCCCCGCCGTCGTTGCCGGAGGAGGAGTCGGCGAAGCGTCCGGGCACCCAGAAGATCGTGACGCCGACGAGCACGCCGAGCAGCACGAGGAGGGCGAGGCGCTTGAGGTTCACGGGACCAGTCGACGCGCAGCGGAGCCGGGTCGAGAGCGTTGGGCTGGTCGCGTACTCAATTTCAGGCAGCCTGCCGGATCGGCGGCGGTCCGTCGAGACGAGGCGTGCGACGTTGCGGTGGCCGGGAACGGTCCCGGCCGTAGCATCCCGGGGGACGGGCCACGTTGAACACCGCCGACTTTCTACTCGAGCTAGCGCCCGAGGACTCGATCGCGCTCGCCGAGGCGGGTCGCGAGTACACCTTCGAAGAACTGCGAGCCAGCGTGTCCGTGCTCATCGGACGGCTCTCCGTGCTCGGTCTGACTCCGGGCACACCGGTCGGGATCATGGCGCCCAACGGGCTGTTCTGGGTCTCGGCCTATCTCGCGGCGCTCCGGATGGGCCTGGTCGTGGTGCCGCTGGCCGTCACGCTGCCGACCGAGGAGGTCGTGGCACGGGTGCGATGGGTCGGTGCGGACGCGATGCTGGTCGGGCGCGCCCAGGCGGAGGCGCTGCGGCTGAGCCTGCCCAGGAGCCTCCCGGTGGTGGTGGAGCGGAAGGAGCGGCTGGTCCCCAAGCCGCGGTCGGCACCGGTCGAGCTGCCCGAGGCGGTCGACGTCGACCCCGACCAGGACGCCCTCTACATGTTCACCTCCGGCACGACCGGCGACCCGCGCGCGGTGCGGCTCACCCATCGCAACATCCAGACCAACACGACCTCGATCCTCGGATACCTCGACATCACCTCGACGGACCGGATGCTGGTCGTGCTGCCCTTCACGTACGTCTTCGGGCTCTCGCTGCTGCACACCCATCTGCGGGCCGGTGCCGCGATGGTCATCCAGCCGACGTTCGTCTTCCCCCAGGCGGTGGTGGACCGGATGGTGTCCGCGCGGTGCACAGGTTTCGCCGGCGTACCGTCGACGTTCGGGCCGCTGCTGCGCAACAGCACCTTCGGCTCGGTTCCGGTGCCGACGCTGCGGACGATCCAGCAGGCCGGCGGCCGGTTGGCCCCCGCCCTGGTCGAGCAGATGGCGCACGCCCAGCCGCAGGCACAGGTCTTCGTGATGTACGGCGCGACCGAGGCCACCGCCCGGCTCTCCTACCTCCCGCCCGAGGAGCTCGCCCGGAGGCCGGGGTCGATCGGCAGGGGAATCCCGGGTGTCGACCTGCGGGTGCTCGACCGCGACGGGGTGCCCGTCGCTCCCGGTGAGGTCGGTGAGATCTGGGCCGGCGGTGCGAACGTCTCCCCCGGCTACCTCGACGACCCCGAGGCGACGGCCCGCAAGATGCCCGGCGGGATGCTGCGTACCGGGGATCTGGCGAAGGTCGACGAGGACGGCTACATCTACGTGGTCGACCGGGTCGAGGACTTCATCAAGTCGTGGGGACACCGGATCGCGAGCCAGGACGTCGAGTCCGCGGCGCTCTATCTGCCGGACGTGGTGGCGGCGGCCGCGGTCGGGCTCCCGGACGACGCCGCCGGCGAGCGGGTCGAGCTGGTGGTGGTGCGGCGGCGCGGGTCGGGGCTGCGGAGTGCCGACGTGATCGCGCACTGCCGCGAGCGGCTCTCGAAGCACATGGTGCCCGAGGTGGTCCGGTTCGTCGACGCGTTGCCGGTGAACGCGAACGGGAAGGTCGTCAAGCGCGACGTACGTGCGATGTGCCTGCGGCTGGCTCAGGATCCGGCCGAGGAGCGGGACGCCGACCTCGGTGACGCGGACGATGCCGGTTTCGAAGGGGCCAAGGTGGGTTGAGGATGTCGGTGAGGAACGTGTCCAGGTCGGTGAAGCTGTTGGCCGGAGTGTGGGCCGGAGCGCTGGTCGTCGCGCTCGCGCTGGCCGGCGCATGGTTGCTGAGGAGTCCAGGGATGAACGATCAGGTCGTGGTCGCCGAGCCCTCCGAGTCGGACCTGCGGGTCGTCGGGCAGACGAAGGTGCTCTTCGGGCACAACTCGGTGGGGATGAACATCCTCGACGGGGTCTCGAAGGTGTACGCCGACACGTCCGTCGCCGTGCCGGTCATCGCCGACGTCACCGGTGGCGCGGTTACCCCCGATGGTGAGGGCGCGACGCTCCGGCATGCCTACATCGGGGTGAACGAGGATCCGGAGAGCAAGTTCGCCGCGTTCACGGAGGTGATGGACAGCCCTGCCGGGAAGGACGTCGACGTGGCGCTGATGAAGCTCTGCTACGTCGACATCACCGCCGCCACCGACGTGCAGGCCGTCTTCGACGGCTACGTCGCGACGATGGAGGAGGTGGAGGCGGCCCATCCCGAGGTACGTTTCCTCTACACGACCGCGCCCCTCACCTCCGACCGCAACTGGAAGTCGAAGGTCAAGGCGGCCCTGGGGCGCGACGACCAGATGGGGCCGGCCGACAACATCGCCCGGGAGCGCTACAACGCGATGATCCGGGAGAAGTACGCCGCCACGGGCCGGCTCGTCGACATCGCCGCCGCGGAGGCCGAAGGCACCGGCGAGCGTAGCCAGGACGGCGCCACCTACTACGTCCTCAACGAGAACCTGACGTTCGACCGCGGTCACCTCAACGAGGCCGGCTCGGAGGTTGTCGCCGCCGAACTGCTCAAGATGGTGGCGGCCCACAGCCCGGTCGCCTGAGGTGCTGGCGAAGAGCGATGAGCCTGCGATGAGCCTGCAGGGGGTCGGGATCGATGTCGCCGACATCAGGCGTTTCGTGCGACTCCTGGCGATACGTGGGTCGGGGTTCGCGGAGCGGTGGTTCACCGATGCCGAGATCGCCCAGTGCGTGGCCGCTGCGGCTCCCGCCGAGGCCTTCGCGATGGCCACCGCCGTCGCCGACGGCGCTCCTGATGCGAGGTGAGAATGCCCGACCTTCGGCTCGACCACATCGGTATCCAGGTCCGCGACCTGCTCCGCACCGCCGACGCCTTCGAGCGGCTCTTCGGCTACCGCCGCGTCACCGACCCTGTCGTCAACACCCGCCACGGGGTCCGCGGGATCTTCCTGGAGAAGGCCGACTCTCTCTCGATCAAGCTCATCACTCCGGTGACGCCTGGGCCGCACTCGTACGGTCTCCATCACCTGGCTTTCATGGCGCCTGATCTCGAGACGACTCTCGTCGAGCTCGGGGTTGCTGGGGCGCGTACGCTCAGTCCTCCTCAGCCGGGGGAGATGTTCGACGACGAGCTCATCGCTTTTGTGCGGGCTGGTGGGATCAATGTCGAGCTCATCACTACCGAGCGGCGGCGGGGGCGGATCGAGTGATCGCGTTGCCGGTGGTCGAGCTTGTCGAGACCACCCGTGCGTGACCGTTCTTTGCGGCCCGAGTGTGGCGCAGCAGATGAGCGTCGTTCGCTGACCGCGAAAATGGGGTTTAACCTGGGGAAATAGGTTCCCGCGAGGGTGGTTCTGGAGTACAATAGGGACCATCACAGCACACGCCTTCAAGGCGGGAAAGCGATGAGTCTCGGGCGCGAGATCGACCACTGGGGAACCAACCCCAGCGACCTGGTCGACGCTGCCCTGACGGCCATCGAATCGTCTTTCCAAGACCTTCTCGCGACCGACCCCGCATATTGGCGGACCGGGCAGAAGAAGGACCTCCTCGAGCGACTCGAGAAGCTCCAGGCCCAACAGGCCGCCCTGAAGTTGAGGGTCCTTGCTGTTGCCGGCGGTATCGCCGAGGAGGCCGGTGCCAAGGACGCCTCCGCGTGGATGCGTGCTGAGCTGCTGGTCGACACCAGCGCCGCCAGGTCGCAGATCAAACTGGCCGCCGGGGTCGCGAAGTACGACCTCGTCGCCGCCGGCCTCGCCGAGGGCGTCGTGTCCGTGGACAAGGCCAGGGTGATCGCCAAGGCGCTCGACAAGATCGAGGCAGACCCGGTCGCCAGCGCCGAAGACGTGGTGCTGGCCGAGAAGCTCCTGGTCGGCCACGCCACCCGACTGACCGCCAACGAACTCCGCATCGTCGGCAACCGCATCCTGGCCGAGATCGACCCCGCCAGGTTCGAGGACGCCGAAGCCAAAGCCCTGTTGGCCGAGGAAGAACGCGCCCAGCAGAAGACCGCACTCCGTGTGTGGGACAACCACGACGGCACCCTCAGGTTCGACGGGTACTCCCGGTCTCGATCGGGATGCGGTTCAAGCGACTGGTCGAGGCCTACGCCCAACCCCGCAAACAACAGCTCCTCGACAAAGGCACCCCGCTGCCGCCCTGGGAACGGCTGATGGGCCAAGGCTTCGCCCGACTCCTGGAGACCATCGACCCCGCCAGCCTGCCCCGCCACGGCGGGGATGCGACCACCATCAACGTGGTCATCTCCCTCGAAGAGCTCCGCAAAGACCTCGGCGTCGCCACCCTCGGCTACGACGAGACCAACGGCACCACCATCTCAGCCGCCGAGGCCCGGCTGATGGCCTGCAACGCCACCATCATCCCCTGGGTGCTGGGCGGCGACAGCGAAGTCCTCGACGCCGGCCGAGCCAGCAGGCTCTTCCAACCGATCCAGCGCAAAGCACTCCGGCTACGGGCCAAGTGCTGCCAAGCCGAAGGCTGTGACATGCCACCGGAATGGTGCGACGCCCACCACCTCGAACCCTGGGCCACCGGAGGAAAGACCAACCTCAAAGACGGCGCCCTGCTCTGCCCGCATCATCACCGCCTGGCGCACAACCCGGCCTATACCCATGAGCGACTACCGGACGGCACCATCCGATTCGCCCGCCGGCCCTGAATCGGCAGGACGAGCCACCCCGCCGAGTCGGCGCAACTGCCCCGTCTGGCGCGCGGGTCGGCGTGACCGTCTCGCGCTCCGGGTCGGAGTCCGTACTGGGGCTCTGGCGCCGTTTCGGCGCTCCATTTCGGGACAGATGCGCCGACTCGGTGGTCTCAGGTCCAGGGGGCTTCAACCCTCCGTAGTTCTCTGCTCCCGCCGCCCACGCTTGATCTCCGTGTCGAGCGCGTCGAGGTGCTGGGTCCAGAAGCGGCGGAACTGGTTGAGCCAGGCGTCGACCTCGGCCATGGGGCCGGTGTCGAGGGAGTAGATGCGGCGGGTGCCGTCGGGGCGTACGTTGGCGAAGCCGTGCTCGCGCAGGACCTTGAGCTGCATGGAGACCGCGGGCTGGCGGATGCCGAACTCGGCGGAGATGGTCTCGACGACCTCGCCGGAGGTGAGGTCCCCGGCGGCGAGGAGCTCGAGGATGCGGCGGCGCACGGGGTCGCCGAGAACGTCGAAGGCGTGCAAGCGGGCTACTCCGGCATCGCCGTGTAGGCGGCCACGCAGCGCTCGCCGGCGGCGCGGGCCTGGTCGGGGTCGGTGCCGAAGGCGATGTCGGCCTCGACCCAGGCCGCGGCGGAGCCCTGGGTGTGCTCGATCATCGCGGGCAGCGCCTCGGGGGACATCGGGTCCATCTTCTCGGCCTCGGGAGCGGAGAGGTGGAGGGCGAGGCCGAGGAGCATCTGCTCCCAGCCGATGCCGACGGCGCTGGGGCCGAACTCCTTCCACTGCTCGGGCGGGACGGGGGCGGAGTGTTCGAGCCGGAGCAGCGTATGGCCTCCGGCGGCGGTCAGGGTCGCGTCGACCCACGACTTCATCTCGCCGTAGTCCCAGGTGATCGAGAGGAGCTTCGGGCGGTCGCAGGCGAGGATCTCGCCGCCGGCGTTGCCCTCGAGCTGGTAGCGGCCGCCGACCTCGAAGTCGCCGGTGACCGGCATCAGCCAGCGCGGGATGCGCTCCTTGGTGGTCAGCGCGTCCCAGACCTCGTCGGGATCGGCGTCGTAGCTGCGCTCGACGACGAGCACGCGCAGCTCCTCGCCGCCGCGGGTCGTGGTGGTCAGCGCGCGGTTCACGGCGCCGAGGTGGTCGGCAGGAATGAAGGGTGGAGTGCTCATGCCTGCGACGTTATATCAAGAGTCTTTGATATTCAATGGTGCCTCGTCGACGAGCACGGGAGCTGCGTGCAGGTAGGCGGTCGTACGCCGCTTCTGCTCGATGTCGCGGTAGACGCGCTCGACCTGCCCCACGGTGAGCCCGGTGGCCTCGGCGACCTCGGCGGTCGGGACCCCGTTGTCGAGTCCGTAGAGGCACAGATCCATCCGCTGGTAGGGCAGCGAGAAGTAGAACTCCTCCTGCGACTGCTCCAGCGAGTAGGTGTCGGTGGTCGAGGGACGCGCCTGGATCTCCTCGGGCACCCCGAGGTGGGCGGCCATGGCGTAGACCTGCGACTTGTAGAGGTGCGCGATCGGCTTCAGGTCGGCGGCGCCGTCGCCGAGCTTCACGAAGAAGCCCTGGTCGTACTCGAGGCGGTTCGGGGTGCCGGCGACGGCATAGTTGAGCCGGTCGGCGTGGAAGTACTCCAGCGCCTTGCGGGCCCGCTGCTTGAAGTTCGTCGCCGCGACGATCTCCAGGTACGCCTCGGTCGTCAGGCGGTGGGTGCTCTGGGTGCCGGTCGGGTCCTCGACGACGACGGAGAAGAGCCGGAACGCGTCGGAGTCGACCACGCTGGGCAGCACGATCTTCGACTTCCACCCCGGGCCGTACGCCGGCATGACCCGCCGGATCGCGTCGTCACGCCGCTGGTAGGCGCCGAGACCGACCAGGACGGGGGAGATGTCCTCGAGCACCGAGTCGATCCCGAGGGAGTCGGTCAGCTTCGTGCTGAACCCGATGGTGTCGTCCGACGACTCCTGCTCGGGCATGTGCAGCGCGAAGACCCGGTCCCGGCCGAGCGCCTTGACCGCGAGCGCGGCGACCACGCTGGAGTCGATCCCGCCGGAGACCCCGACCACGACGCCCTTGCGCTTGTTGGCCACCAGGTAGCGGCGGATCGCATCGCCGATCCGGGTCGCCTCCGCCTCCTCGTCGAAGCGGAGCGTCTCCAAGCCGTACGACGCTGCCGCAGAGGGGGGCGTGGTCATGATGGTCCTCGTCATGCTGGGGTCCTTCCGGTGATCTCGAGAGTGTGGTCGAAGACGGTGAGCGGTTCCGGCGGCGCAGCCGTCCGGTCGGTCGAGCCGGTGAGCAGCTCGGTGTGCAGCAGCTGGGTGGACAGGACGGCCACCAGGCGCATGTTGTCGGTGTTGCCGAGGCCGCGGCCCTGGGTGCGCCGGGCCTTCTCCAGCAGCCGCTGGACGAGCTCCGGCCGGAAGACCCCGGTGGCCCGCAGGGCGGAGACCGAGGTGACGTCGAAGACCCAGTCGGGAGTGCCGCCGGCGAAGAACGCCGCCGCGTCCGGCGCCCGGTAGGGCTGCTTGGGGCGGCGCAGGATCTGCTCCGGCACCAGGTCGGCGAAGGCCCGCTTGAGCAGGTGCTTCTCGTCCAGGCCGTGGATCTTGTGCTCGGCGGGGACCCGGCCGGCGAGCTCGGCGACGTGCGGGTCGAGGAACGGGAACCGGCCCTCGACCGAGTTGCCCATCAGCATCCGGTCACCCTGGGAGGCCAGGATGTAGCCGGGCAGCAGCGTGGTCATCTCCAGCCACTGCGCCCGCGCGACCGGGTCCCAGGAGGCGGCCGAGGCCGGCATGCCGGCGACCACGCCGTCGGCCGCACCGCCGCCCAGGAGCCGTAGCTCCGGGCGCAGCATCGAGGTCAGCACGGCGGTGGAATCCCACCGCGGCCGGTGCGACATCGCCAGGTCGTCCTGGGAGAGGTTGCGCGAGAAGAAGCTCCGCGCGAACGCCGGTGCCTGGTTGGGGGAGCGCTGCATCCACGGGTAGAGCTGCTCGACCGCCGCCTCGGCGGCCACCGGGTCCCGCAGCCACAGGTCGCGGATCTTGGCCTCGCGGAAGATGTCGTAGCCGCCGAGCACCTCGTCGGCGCCCTCGCCGGTGACGACCACCTTGAAGCCGGCCTCCCGGACCAGCCGGGAGAGCAGGAACATCGGCGCCGGGGCGGTCCGCAGCAGCGGCGACTCGGCGTGACGTACGACCTGGGGGAAGACGTCGGCGATGTCGAGCTCGCCGACCACGACGTCGTGGTGGACGGTGCCGAGGCGCTCGGCCATCAGGGCCTGGAAGCCGCCCTCGTCGAACTCGGCCTCGGCGAAGCGCAGCGAGAACGTGTGCAACGGCGCTGCGGCGCTGCCTGCGAGCCTGCCGGCCGCGATCGTGCCGGCCGTGACCGCTGAGTCGATCCCGCCGGAGAGGTACGCGGCCACCGGCACGTCGCTGCGCTCGAACCGCAGCCGGGTGGCTGCCGCCAGCGTCGTACGCAGCGCCTCGGCGTTGGCCTCCAGGTCGGTGAGCTCCTCGGCCCCTGCCGGCGGGAACGAGGGCGCCCAGTAGCGGTGCTCGACCTCGACGCCGCCACGGAAGGTGAGACAGGAGCCGGGCGGGACCTGAGAGATGTCCCGGAAGACGGTGCGCGGCGCGACCGCCGACCACAGCGTCAGCACCTGGTCGAGCCCCGCCGGGTCGAGCTCGCGCGGGACGTCGGGGGAGGCGTACAGGGCCTTCACCTCGGAGGCGAAGAGGAGCTGGCCGGCCGCGCGCGTGTAGAAGAGCGGGCGGACGCCGAAGCGGTCGCGGGAGAGGACGAGAGAGCCCGATCGCCGGTCCCAGATCGCCAGCGCCCACTGGCCGTTGAACCGCTCGAAGCAGCCGGGCCCCCACTCCTCCCAGGCGTGCACGATGACCTCGGTGTCCGAACGGGTCTCGAAGACATGGCCGCGGGAGCGGAGCTGGGCGGCCAGCTCGACGTGGTTGAAGATCTCGCCGTTGAAGGTGACCCAGACCTGATCGTCCTCGCCGGCCGATCGGCACGAGCGGCTCGACATCGGCTGCGTGCCGCCGACTGTGTCGATGATCGCCAGCCGGGTGTGGCCGAGCGCGACCCGCTCGTCGCGGTAGTAGCCGCTGCCGTCGGGTCCCCGGTGGGCGAGGGTGCCCAGCATCCGCCGCACCAGGGCAGGGTCAGGTGACTCGGTGCTGTTCAGCACCCCACAGATCCCGCACATGGCGCTCCTCGATCGCTCCCGGACAGTGCTCGAAGAGTTGCCCGTGCAGGTGTACCGGGGCGTTCGGATGGGGGCGTTTATCACCCAATGTCGGCATCTCCGGGTCCGATTTCTGCTCCGGACCCCCTCCGGCTGACAGAACGGGAGGCATTCGAAGGAACCGTTCACAGACCGTTGACAAGCAAGGAGATGTGATGGCGGACGTACAGCGCACGATCGAAGGCTTCATCCTCGACAACCTGTTGCTGGGTGACGAGACCCGTCTGCCCGGGCCGTCGGAGTCGCTGGTCGAGTCGGGCGTGATCGACTCGACCGGGATCCTGGAGCTCATCGAGTTCCTGGAGGCGGAGTTCGAGATCTCCGTCGACGAGGCCGAGACCGTGCCCGAGAACCTCGACGGCGTCGCCAACCTGGTGGCGTACGTCGGCCGCAAGACGGGCGGGGTCCTCCAGGATCGAGAGAGCCTTGCTAGTTGACGGAGCCCGGGTCGCAGGCGACTTCGAGGTCGACCTGGCCAAGATGTACGCGATCGTCCTTGACGGTCCGCGTACGTCCTGGCTGTCCAGGCTGCGGTTCTGGCTCTTCGACTACGAGCTGCACTGCGTCGCCTGCTACCGCTTCGGCCGCTGGGCGGGCCGGCTGCGCAGCCGCAACCGGCTGCTCGGCGTGCTGGCGCTGGGGGTCTACTGGTTCTGGAACCGCCGCAACATCCGCGTCCACCACGCCGACATCTTCCGGCGCGCTGACATCGGGCCGGGCCTGCTGCTCATGCACCGCTCGGGGATCATCGTCGGCCCGGCCGTGGTCGGCAGCAACTGCGTGCTCCACCAGAACGTCACCATCGGCCAGCGCATCGCCGACGGCGACCAGGGACTGCCCACGATCGGCGACGACGTCTGGATCGGACCGGGCGCGGTGATCTCGGGCGCGATCACGGTCGGCGACGGCTGCACCATCTCCGCCGGCACGGTGCTGTCCAAGGACGTCCCGCCGCGCAGCCTCGTCGGCGGCAACCCCGGCCGGGTCATCGCCAAGGACTACGACAACAGCAACATGATCAACTTCCACGTCCCCGGGGTGCGTCCGTCATGATCGCCAGCGTCGTGGTGCCGGCGCACAACGAGGCCCGGGGGCTGTCGGAGAACCTGACGGCCCTGCTCGACGGCATCCCCGAAGGTGCCGTCGACGTCGTGGTCGTGTGCAACGGCTGCACCGACGACACCGCCGCGGTCGCGCGGTCGGTCCCCGGCGTACGCGTCCTGGAGATCGCCGAGGCGTCCAAGGCGCGCGCGGTCGAAGTGGGCAACGCCGCGGCATCCTCGTTCCCGAAGTTGCACCTGGACGCCGACGTACGCCTCACCGGCACCGACCTGCTCCGGCTGATCGACGCGCTCGACGAGGACGGCGTGCTGGCGGTCGCGCCCGAGCGGGTGGTGCCGCTGGAGGGCTCGTCGTGGCCGGTCCGCGCCTACTACCGGGTCTGGCAGGCCCTCCCCAGCGTACGCAGCGGGCTGTTCGGTCGCGGCGCCTTCTGCCTCACCGCAGAGGGCCAGGCCCGGCTCGACGCCGCCGAAGGGAGCCTGATGAACGACGACCTGGTCGCCTCGGAGCTCTTCGCGGCCGACGAGCGCCGTGTCGTCACCGACGCGACCGTGGTCGTGCGGCCGCCACGTACGGTGAAAGACCTGGTCAAACGCAGGATCCGGGTCGTGACCGGCAACGCTCAAGCCGATGACCACGGTGCCCGGCAGGAATCCACCTCGCTGTCGGACCTGCTCGTGCTCGGGCTCCGTCAGCCCTCGATCGGACTTCGGGTTCCGGTCTTCATGACAGTCACCCTCGTCGCCCGGATGCTCTCCCGCAGAGCTGTCCGGACCGGCGACTACACCACCTGGTTGCGCGACGAGAGCTCGCGAGCCTGATCCGAGAAGGAGCACGACTGTGAAGCTGCGAACGGGACTGGCCGCGTTGCTCGGAGTTGTTCTTGTCACCCCTGTCCTCTCGCTCGTCACCGCGTCGAGCGCGAATGCGGACCCGTGCGGTCCGGAGGGCAACGAGATCGCCTGTGAGAACAGCAAACCCGGGGATCCCTCGAGCGAATGGGGCATCACCGGCGCCGGCGACGACTCGATCCAGGGGTTCGCGACCGACATCAGCGTCGACGCCGGCAATCGGATCGACTTCAAGATCGACACCGACGCGTCGGCGTACACGATCACGATCTATCGGATGGGCTACTACGGCGGTGACGGCGCCCGCAGGATCACCTCGGTGACCCCGTCGGCGAGCCTGCCGCAGAACCAGCCCAACTGCTACCGCGAGACCGCCACCGAGATCACCGACTGCGGCAACTGGGCGGTCTCGGCGTCCTGGAACGTCCCGGCGACCGCGGTCTCGGGCGTCTACGTCGCCAAGCTGGACCGGTCCGACACCAACGAGTCGAGCCACATCACCTTCATCGTCCGCGACGACGACAGCGACTCCGACGTCGTCTTCCAGACCTCCGACACCACCTGGCAGGCGTACAACTCCTACGGCGGCTCGAGCTTCTACGTGGGCGGCGGCAACGGCCGGGCCTACAAGCTCAGCTACAACCGCCCGTTCGTGACCCGTTCCGGCGGCACCTCCCACGACTTCTTCTTCGCCAACGAGTACCCGCTGGTGCGGTTCCTGGAACGCAACGGCTACGACGTCAGCTACATCTCCGGCATCGACACCGACCGCTACGGCTCGCTGCTCACCAACCACGAGACGTTCCTGAGCGTCGGGCACGACGAGTACTGGAGCGGGCGGCAGCGTGCCAACGTCGAGGCCGCCCGCGACGCCGGCGTGAACCTGCAGTTCCTCAGCGGCAACGAGGTCTACTGGCGGACCCGCTACGAGGCGTCGAAGGACGGCACCAACACGCCCTACCGGACGCTGGTCACCTACAAGGAGTCCTGGGCTCAGCAGAAGCTCGACCCAGCCGCGGAGTCGACCGGCACCTGGCGCGACCCGCGCTACACGCCGAAGTCGCAGGGTGGCGGCCTGCCGGAGAACTCGCTGACCGGCACCATCTTCATGTCCAACCTGACCGACCTGCCGGTGACCGTGAAGAAGTCCCAGGGCGGGCTGCGGCTGTGGCGCAACACCGGGCTGGCCTCGATGACCGCCGACCAGACCGAGCTGGCCCCGCACACGGTGGGCTACGAGTCCGACGAGGACCAGGACAACGGCTTCCGGCCACCCGGCCTGATCCGGCTGTCGGAGACGACCGGGTTCATCGACAACCAGTACATGACCGACTTCGGGCGGACCACGGGCGACGGCACCACGACCCACGCGCTCACGCTCTACCGGGCCGCCAGCGGCGCGCTGGTCTTCGGCGCCGGGTCGGTCCAGTGGACCTGGGGCCTCGACTCCGAGCACGACAACCCCTACCACGACGAGACTGCCGACCGGCGGATGCAGCAGGCGCAGGTGAACCTGCTGGCCGACATGGACGCCCAGCCGACCACGCTGATGTCCGGCCTGGTCGCCGCCACCAAGTCGACCGACACGACCGGACCGACGGTCGCCATCACCTCGCCCACGGCCGGCTCGACGCAGCCCAACGGCACCAAGGTGACGCTCACCGGCACCGCGGTCGACACGGGCGGCGGCGTGGTCGCCGGCGTCGAGTACTCGCTCGACGACGGCACCTCGTGGCACCCGGCGACCGGGACGACCGCCTGGTCGGTGACGTACGTCCAGCCCGGGGTGGGTAGCACCCCGGTTCGGGTCCGCGCCGTCGACGACAGCGCCAACATCGGAACCGCCGCCACCCGCAGCTTCAACGTGACCTGCCCCTGCAGCATCCTCGGCCAGCGGGAGGTGCCGACGACCTGGAACGCCGTGACCGGCCCCGCGACGCCGTCGGCCAACGACGGCGGCGCCGCCGAGCTCGGCCTTCGCTTCACCCCTCAGGCCGACGGGTACGTCGCGGGCGTCCGCTTCTTCAAGGGCGCCGGCAACACCGGCACCCATGTCGGCTCCCTGTGGAGCAGCAGCGGCGAGCGGCTGGCCCAGGTCACCTTCACCAACGAGTCGAGCGGTGGCTGGCAGTCGGCGACGTTCAGCCAGCCGGTCGCCGTGGCCGCGGGGGCGAGGTACACCGTCTCCTACACGGCTCCGGCCGGGCACTACGCCGTGGCGCCGTGGGCGTTCGCGGCCAAGGGGTTCGAGGCGTACCCGTTCGAGGTCGAGGGTGGCTACGGAGCCGCGCCGGCCGGCGTCTACGCGAATGCGGGACAGTTCCCGGCTAGCTCCTACCAGAACCCCAACTACTTCGTGGACGTGCTGTTCACGACCACCGACGACTCACCGCTGACCGCGACCAACCAGTGGCCCCTGGCCGGCTCCTCCTCGGTGCCGCGCAACACCACGGTG
>NZ_JBHVKN010000027.1:0-41000 GCF_042798075.1 Nocardioides sp. NPDC057772 | reverse complement strand
CGACGCCGGCGCAGAGGGCGCGTCCGGCGCCTCTGAAAGTGATACCCCCCATGGTTCACGGGATAGCACCGGCAGGCACCCCGCGCCATAGCCCGAGCTACTCATACCGCGGGTCATCCGTGCCTCAGTCGACCTCGACCGCGGCTTGCCCGGCGGCGTACGCACGCGCGCCGGAGGGGCGCCGCAGCACCACGCTCAGCGAGGCGATGATGCCGAGTCCACCGAGGATCGCGGCGGCGTAGAAGGCCTCGCGCATCCCCGGCACGACCTCGCCGGGAGTGCCGTTGGCGACGTAGACCGAGGCGATCACGGCCAGACCGATCGAGCCGCCGAGCTGCTGCATCGTCTGCACCAGGCCCGAGGCCGAGCCGGCGTGGGCCGCGTCGACACCCTCCAGGCCGAGAGCCGTGGTGGAGGTGAAGACGAGGGAGGCGAAGGCGCCGTTGAGGAGGAACGGGGCCAGGACGGCGCCGGCGTACGTGCTCGTCTCCGACAGCGTGCTCAGCCACAGGAACGACACCGTCAGGCCGGCGGCGCCCAGCACCAGCACCCGCGACATCCCGATCCGCGACGCGATGCGAGGCGCGATCCGGGACATCGCGAAGATCATCAGGGTGAGCGGCAGGAACGCCAGCCCGGAGGCGAGCGGCCCCATGCCGAGCACGCCCTGCAGGTAGATCACGGTCAGGTAGAAGGTCGCGAACTGCGCCCCGACCAGCCCGACCGCGGCGATGAAGGCAGCCACGCGGCGGTGGCTGTTGAAGAGGTGGAGCTGCAGCAGCGGGTGGGCGACCCGTCGCTCGGTGAGCACGAGGGCGACCAGCAGGAGCAGGCCGACCGCGATGCCGCCGATGGTGCGCGCCGAGGTCCAGCCGTGCTCCGGGGCGCCGATCAGCGACCAGACGATCGCGGCCGCACCACCGGTGGCGGTCACGGCTCCCACGATGTCGAAGCGTCCCGGTCGCCGGGCGGTCTCGGAGACGAGGCGGCCCACGAGGGCGAGCACGACGAGCCCGATGGGTACGTTGATGAACAGCGTCCAGCGCCACGACGCGATGTCGGTCAGGATGCCGCCGAGGATCAGCCCGATCGAGGCGCCGCTGGAGGAGACGGCCGCGAAGAGCGCGATCGCGCGTGCTCGGCCGGCCTCGTCCTTCGCGGACGTGGTCAGCAGCGCGAGAACCTGGGGCGCGGCGATCGCGGCCCCGAAGCCCTGCAGAGCGCGCGCGACGACCAGCAGGTCGTCGGTCGGCGCGAGGCCGCCGGCGAGGGAGAAGAGGGTGAAGACGGACAGCCCGGCCACGAACGTACGTCGCCGGCCGAAGACGTCGCCGAGGCGGCCGCCGAGCAGCAGCAGGCCGCCGAAGGCGAGGGTGTAGCCGTTGAGGACCCAGGTGAGTGCCGCCGGCGTGAACTGGAGGTCGTCGGCGATCCGGGGGAGCGCGACGTTCACGACCGCCGAGTCGAGCACGATCATCAGCTGGGCGACCAGGACCAGGGCGATCCCGGCGCCGGCGGCCTTGGTGGCCGCGGGTGGCGTGGGTGGTGCCACGGTGGATGTCATTCGAGAGCTCCTGTTGGAGACGGAAAAGGAGTACAGTGAAGCGGAGAAAGTCTCCGCTTGTCTAGGACACTACCGGAGAGTGTCTCCGTTTAGCAATGCATTTAGATGGGCGGGCGGTGGCTGCTGTTAACTTGAGGCCCCGCAGTGCAGCGGGGAGCCACCGAGGAGGTCCTGATGAGAGCCGACGCGCAACGCAACCGCGAACGGCTGATCGAGGTCGCCCATGCGGTCTTCAAGGAGCGCGGTCTCGACGCGCCCCTGGACGAGGTCGCCCGGCGGGCGGGCGTCGGTCCCGGCACCCTCTACCGCCACTTCCCGACGCGCGAGGCGCTCCACGAGGCGATCATGGCGACCTGGATCGAGGAGGTCTCCGCTCACGTCGAGAAGGCGATGGCGACCGAGGGCGGGTGCCGCGAGAAGCTGCTCGCCTGGTTCGAGGAGTACGTCGCGCTGCTGACCCGTCACCAGGGCGCCGCCGCCAAGATCACGGCCTCCCTGGGCTGCCAGGACTCGCCGCTGCGCACCAAGTGCCAGACCTACGCCGACGCCAACGAGAGTGTCCTCGCGGAGATGGCCGAGCACGGCGTGCTGCGCGAGGGCGTCGACAACCTCGACGTCTGCCGTCTCCTCGGCGGCGTCGCGACCATGGCCGACCAGTCCTCGCTCGATGCCAAGGACGTACGTCCCATGCTCGACGTCATTGCGAACGGCGTCCTCAAATCCTGACCTGCCCTAGGGCAGACTGGGCGTATGTCCTTCCCCTCGCCGGTCGGCGGCCCGCAGAGTCCGCTGAAGCTGGAGTTCCCCCAGTCGCTCGCGACCTATGACGACTACGCGGCCGCGCAGAAGTCGGTCGACTTCCTCTCCGACAAGGAGTTCCCGGTCGAGAACTGCATGATCGTCGGCACCGAGCTGAAGCAGATCGAGCGGATCACCGGCCGCCTCACCTGGAGCAAGGTCGCGCTGGCCGGCGTGCTCTCCGGCGCCTGGCTCGGTGTCTTCGTCGGCCTGATCATGTCGCTCTTCGGTGGCGAGAACTTCCTGTTCATCCTGCTCTCGACGGTGCTCCTCGGCGTCGTCTTCGGCCTCATCTGGTCGCTGATCGGCTACGCCGCCACCCGTGGCACCCGCGACTTCTCGAGCGTCAAGATGATCGTCCCGACCAAGTACGAGGTCTTGGTCGAGCACAAGGTCGCCGCCCGCGCCCGCGAGCTCCTCGCCGACCTGCCCGGCGCCCTCCCCAACCCCTTCTCCTTTGGTTTTGTCATGCGAAGCGTGGCCCTTTGGTAACTTTGAGCTTCACGACCTCGGACTCAGCGGCCGTGGGCCAGGTCGTACCAGGTCACCTCGGTGGCCATCCCGGTCGCGGTGCGACCGAGGCGCTTCTGGTAGGCGACGAGGGCGACCTGGGTGTTCCAGTCCATGACGCCGGTGATCTTCGGACGCTCGGGCGCGGAGGTGGCGCTGAGGGCGCGCTGGAGGTCGCGGACGCTCTCGCCGGCGGAGCCACGCTTGAGGAGCGGTCGGCTGTTGGCGGCCCACAGCGTCTTCCAGGCGCCCTGGGTCCAGGTCTTGCGCACCGCCAGGCCGTGCGCGCGCTGCCAGGCGTTGACGGAGCTCACCAGCCCCGCGTCGTACGTCCCGTCGATGGGGCCCTTGAAGCCACCGCGCTCGCGGAGGATGCACTCGAGGGCCTTGGTGTAGATCGGCGAGGGGGTGTAGGAGCTGGTGCGCGGCCTCAGGGCGGGATAGCTGGTGAAGCTGACCGGCACGCCGCCGCAATGTGTCACCGGCCGCGCGTAGGAGCCTCGGCCGAGGTCGACGAAGTTGGAGTCGATCTCGATCGTGGTGCCGCCGTGGGTCTCCTTGTGGGGTCCGCGGTACTGCTTGACGCGGCGGTGCGGGTTCCACGGGGTGTCGGGGATGTAGCGGGTCGAGGTGCCGGGGCGGCCGTCCCAGTCGGCGATCCACAGGTCCGCGGGGTAGACGAAGCCGCGCGGCTGGGCGTGCCAGACGGCGTACATCGCCTTGATCCCGGAGGACGCGCTCGAGTACATGGCCGGTCGGTAGCCGAGCGCCTTGATCCGGTGGCTCCAGGCCGAGACGAACCACATCGCCGACTCCCGGCAGCGCTTGTTGCCGATGTCGAAGCCTTCGAGGTCGTAGAACATCGTGCTGCCGGCGGCGATGCCGTAGCGCTTGGCAGCCTCGACGGTGGCGTTGGCCTGGTTGACGCCCTGGCGCTTGGCCGTGGCGTACTGGTTGGTCGAGTTGGCGCTGATCCGCGGGTCGTCGCGGTAGCGCGGGAAGTGCGGGTTGCAGGATGCCTGCGGCCCGAGCGTGATCGGCAGCAGCCGCCACCCGCGGGCCTGCTGGGTGCGCACCCAGGTCGCACTCAGGTTGGTCTGGTTGCGGCAGCCGCGCGAGTTACCGGCGATGTAGATGCCGACGGCGCCGAAGTTGGAGTGTTTCCACCAGCGGTCCATCGCCGTCTGCGACGGCGCCTGGCACTGGTCGAAGCCGTAGCCGGTGAAGTTGCCCGGTGTGACCGGGTTCGCGGCGGCCGCAGGGCTGGGAACGGCCAGCCCCGCGACCCCGACGACGCCGGAGATCAAGCCGGCGCCGAGAGCCCGTCTGACGTACGTGAACCTGGTGAATTCCCCCATGATTTCGTCACGGTAGTCACAACTGTCACTCAGTTACCAGTGGACTCGCGCAGACGGCCGCCTTTGGTTGATCTGACATCCGAGCTCCGGTCGTCTCAGGAGTACGGCAGCAGCGTCTCGTCGATCTTCTCCCAGGCCGCCCGCAGCTCCGCCAGGTCCTCGGGTCGTCTCCGGGCCAGATCGGCCTGCTCGCGTACGTCCTGGCTGAGGTCGTAGAGGTGGTCGACGCCGTCGAGCCTCAGGTACTTGAGCGAGCCGCGGCGCAGCGCCCGCTGGCCCCGCATCCGCCAGAAGAGGTCCTGGGTCTCGCGCGGCCGGCCACCGAAGAGGAACGGGACCAGGCTGGTGCCGTCCAGCGGGTAGTCCTCCGCCGGGGTCGCGCCGGCGAGCTCCAGGAACGTCGCGGTCCAGTCGGTCGTCACCGCCGGCTCGTCGCTGACCTGGCGGCCGGGCAGGGTGCCGGGCCAGCTCAGGATGGTGGGCACCCGGATGCCGCCCTCGTTGAGCCCGGACTTCGCGCCGGTGAAGGGCCACACGTTGGAGAACCGCTCGCCACCGTTGTCGCTGGCGAAGAAGACGACGGTGTCGCGGAGCTGTCCGGTGCGCTCGAGGGCCTTGATGACCTGGCCGATCGACTGGTCCAGGTCCTCGACCATGGTCTTGTACGTGGCCAGCGAGCCGCCGTCGTCGTGGAAGAGGACACCCTTCTCGCCGCTCTCGATCCGGGCGGTCAGCTCATCGCTCACCGCCTTGTCCTCGGGTCCCTCCCAGGGCCAGTGCGGGGTGGTGAAGTTGAGGTTCAGGAGCCACGGTGCGTCGTGGTCGCGCTCGATGAAGCTGACCGCCTTCTCGGTCACGATCTCGGTGTAGTAGCGGAGGTCCTCGACCTCCACCTCGTCCTCGTAGAGGTCGTGGTCGCCGTTGTGGTTGACCTTCGAGAAGTAGTCGAGACCACCCGAGAAGTTGCCGAAGAACTCGTCCCAGCCGACCCGGGTCGGGCTGTACCAGGGCAGATAGCCGCAGTGCCACTTGCCGAACAGTGCCGTCCGGTAGCCCTGGTCCTTGAGCAGCGAGGCCAGGGTGGGGTGGTCGACCGGGATGCCGTGCAGCTCGTTGGGGGAGCTGATCGGCTCCGGCAGGCCGCCGGCGAGGCGACCGGGGTAGCGCCCGGTGTAGAGGCCGAAGCGGGTGGGGGAGCAGACCGAGGAGGCCGAGTACGCATCGGTGAACCGCACACCGGAGGCCGCGAGCCGGTCCAGGTGGGGCGTCTGGATGTCCGGGGAGCCGTAGGCGGACAGGTCGGCCCAGCCGAGGTCGTCGCCCAGGATGACCAGGAGGTTGGGCTTGCGCTTGGGCCGATCCACCTTCCGGGCCTTGAACGGCTCCTCGGTGGCGGCATTGGCCGGGGTGGCGAGACCGGTGGCGGCGATCGCGCCTGCCCCGGTGGCCAGGAGGCTGCGTCGGCTGAGCGTGCTGGGGGAGGACACTGTAGGGCCTTTCTTTAGTGAAAAACTACAAATAGAAGACTAAAGGGCTGCCTGTCCGCGGGGTGGGGATCTCGGCCGGCGGACGCATCGGGACCTTGGTCCTCGCCCAGATGGGCCCTAACCAAACCCGGTTGGCGGCGTTACCTTGGTAAAGACTTCGGTAAAGGACTGCTCGCAAGGGGGTGCGTGCCTGTGCAACGACGACGTGACCGGGTGACGCCGGTCCTCTTCGCGATCACCGTTCTGCTCGCGCTGGCGGTCGCTGGGATCATCCATGTCGCCCACGGCGGTGAGGTGGCCGCGCCGTTCGCGGCGGCCGACCCGGTCAGCTCGACCACGAAGCGGGTCAACACGCCCTATGTCTGCTGGGACGGCAACGGCTCCGGCTCGCTGACCCGGTGCCCGGACCCGCGCGGCGAGGACGGCATGAAGTGGGTCTTTCCCGGTTACGGCGATGCCGCCCGGAGCGGCGAGTGCATTCACGGCGACACCGGCCCGCGCGACCTGTTCGTCGAGTGCTCGATGTCCTGGCGCGGCGGCCAGGTCTACCTCCACTACGCCTACTGGAGCGAGTGGCGGACCGGCCGGCGGAAGTACGCGGCGGCCGGCTCCACCCCGCGGATCGAGCAGCGCTCCGACGGTGCCATGTCGCTCTTTTGGCGCCCGCGCCGGCTGCCCACCCCGCACGGAGAGGCCTCCTGGATCACCGCCGAGATGGTGGAGGGCCATGGCTGGAGCGTGGCGGCGTACGCCGGCGACGGCGAGGTCGCCCGGCAGGCGCTCGAGGAGTTCGGTGAGATCCGCGACCTGCGGGAGTGGCGCGGGCTGCCCAGATGATCAGCGCCTGCTGACGACTCGGGGGATTGGGCACTTCTGACGTAGATTTCTGCCCGTGACCGAGACTTCGTCCGCTGCCGTTGCGTCCGATCTTCCGCTCCTGGACACCGTGCACCACGCTGCCGGTGACCCCGACCGCGAGCAGCCCTGGGCCGAGCTCGGCCTGAAGGAGGACGAGTACGCCGAGATCAAGCGCATCCTCGGCCGCCGCCCGACCGGTGCGGAGCTGGCGATGTACTCGGTGATGTGGTCCGAGCACTGCTCCTACAAGTCCTCCAAGGTCCACCTCAAGCAGTTCGGCGAGATCCCGCAGGAGACCCCGGCCGGCAAGATGCTCGCCGGCATCGGCGAGAACGCGGGCGTGCTCGACGTCGGCCAGGGATACGCGGTGACCTTCAAGGTCGAGTCCCACAACCACCCCTCCTACGTCGAGCCCCACCAGGGCGCCGCGACCGGCGTCGGTGGCATCGTCCGCGACATCCTCGCGATGGGCGCGCGGCCGGTCGCCGTCATGGACCCGCTCCGGTTCGGCCCGCTGGCCGAGGAGGACACCCACCGGGTGCTGCCCGGGATCGTGTCCGGCATCGGCCACTACGGCAACTGCCTGGGCCTGCCCAACATCGGCGGTGAGGCCGTCTTCGACGCCTCCTACCTCGGCAACCCGCTGGTCAACGCGCTCTGCGTCGGCGTGCTCCGCCACGAGGACCTCCACCTCGCCAAGGCGTCCGGCGCCGGCAACCTGGTGATCATGTACGGCGCGCGCACCGGCGGCGACGGCATCGGCGGCGCCTCCATCCTGGCGAGCGTCGAGTTCGACGAGGACGGCCCCGCGAAGCGGCCCAGCGTGCAGGTCGGCGACCCGTTCATGGAGAAGCTGCTGATCGAGTGCACCCTCGAGCTCTTCGCCGCCGGCATCGTCCGCGGCATCCAGGACTTCGGCGCGGCCGGCATCTCGTGTGCCACCTCCGAGCTCGCCGCCGCCGGTGACGGCGGCATGCACGTACACCTCGAGCGCGTGCCGCTGCGTGACTCGACGCTCGCTCCGGAGGAGATCCTGATGAGCGAGTCGCAGGAGCGGATGATGGCGGTCATCGCGCCCGAGGACGAGGCGACCTTCATGGACATCTGCGCCAAGTGGGACGTCGAGGCGGCCGTCATCGGCACCGTGACCGGCGAGGGCCGGCTGCGCGTCGACTGGCACGGCGAGACCATCGTCGACGTCGACCCGACCACCGTGGCCCACGACGGCCCGGTCTACGAGCGCCCCTACGCCCGCCCGTCGTGGCAGGACGCTCTGCAGGCCGACGTCGCCGAGAAGCTCCCGCGTGCGACCTCCGCCGAGGAGATCCGCGAGACCATCCTGAAGCTGGTCGCCTCGGAGAACCTGTGCGACAAGTCCTGGATCACCGAGCAGTACGACCGCTACGTCCGCGGCAACACCGTCCTCTCCCAGCCCTCCGACGGCGGCATGATCCGCGTCGACGAGTCGACCAACCTCGGTGTCGCGCTCGCCACCGACGCCAACGGCCGCTTCGCCAAGCTGGACCCCTACGCCGGTGCCCAGCTGGCACTGTCGGAGTCCTACCGCAACGTCGCCTCCGTCGGCGCCAAGCCGCTGGCCATCTCCGACTGCCTCAACTTCGGCTCCCCCGAGGACCCCGACGTGATGTGGCAGTTCGCCGAGGCCACCCGTGGCCTGAAGGACGCCTGCCTCGAGCTCGGCATCCCGGTCACCGGCGGCAACGTCTCCCTCTACAACCAGACCGGCGACGTCGCCATCCACCCCACCCCGGTGGTTGCGACGCTCGGTGTGATCGAGGACGTCACCACGCGTACGCCGTCGCAGTTCCAGGCCGCCGACGAGGTCGTCGTGCTGCTCGGCGAGACCCACGAGGAGCTCTCCGGCACGGAGTGGGCCCACGTCGTGCACGGTCACCTCGGTGGTCTGCCGCCGAAGGTGAACCTGGCGGCCGAGAAGGCGCTGGCCGAGCTGCTGCTCGAGGCGCGCTTCGTGACCTCCGCCCACGACCTCTCCGACGGTGGCCTGATGCAGGCGCTGGCCGAGCCGGCGATGTCGTCGGGCATCGGCGTCTCGGTGACCCTGGCCGGCGACCCGTTCGTGGCGCTCTTCTCGGAGTCGGTCGCCCGCGCGATCGTCACCGTGAAGGCCGACGACGTCGAGCGGCTGACCTCGCTGGCCGAGCGCCACGGCGTCGCGGCGACGAAGCTCGGTGTCACCGGTGGGTCGACCTACGAGGTTGCCTTCGACGGCGGCAGCGTCGAGATCCCGCTCGAGGAGCTCACCGGTGTCTGGCGCTCGACGCTGCGGGACGCGCTGGCCTGACCGGCGCGCTCGGTGCGCCGGCGCGGCTTGCGGTGGATGATCCACTCGGCGATCAGCAGGTTCACCACCCAGCTGACCCACGCCGAGGCCGCGGCGGCACTGGCGAGGGTGGGGTCCTCGGTGCCGATGTCGGCACCGGTCATGACCTCCGGCACGAAGATCAGGATCATCACCATGCCCCAGAAGCGGTTGGCGACGATCGAGAACGCCATCGCGTAGCTGCGGTACATCCACTCACGATGGTCCCTGAAGCGCCGCTGCCGGGCGGCTCGGTAGCCGAGCACGGTGAACAGCAGGAACAGCACCGCGAGGAACGTGTTGCCCACCTGCTGTGACGGTCCCGCCGCGGGGAACTGGCTGGTGACCAGCGCCGCCACGCCCGTCGGGATCGCGGTGACGACATAGGTGCGGCCGGTCCAGCGGTGCACCCTCGGGTGGTTGCTGCGCAGCCACGGCCACAGCTGGAGTACGCCGCAGCAGAGCATGACCGAACCGAAGAAGATGTGCGTCACCAGGGCGGGGTAGAAGGCCGGCCCCCGGTCGGTGGGGACGAGCGACTGCGACGGGTCCAGCCCGACGTATCGCGGCAATGCGGTCACCAGGAAGATCACCGTCGCGGCGGCCAGCGGGAAGACCCACCATTGGCGCGCCAGAGGTCGTGGGGATGTGCTCATGGGTCGTCCGATCTAATAGCGTATGGCATTAACTGTTTATAGATTACGCAGATTGGTCGGGCGGTCAACCGCTTTCGGGAAGGAGCAGGGCATGATGGACGCGATGAGTTCTGACCTGATCCCTCGCCTGTGGGGCAAGCCTCCGGCCGGCCGGCGCGGCCCCAAGCCGGCGCTGAGCCTCGCCCAGATCGTCGAGGCCGCCTACGACATCGCCGACGAGCAGGGCCTGGCCGCCGTCTCGATGAGCCGGGTCGCGGAGGCGGTGGGCTGCTCGCCGATGGCGCTCTACCGGCACGTGAAGAACAAGGACGAGCTCCTCATCCTGCTCGCCGACCGGCTCTGTGCCGACCTGCCCGCGCCCGACCGCGACCTGGGCTGGCGCGAGGGCCTGGCGGCCTGGATGCGCGCCCAGGTCGACCTCGCCGTGCGCAAGCCGTGGTTCCTGGACCTGCCGGTCGCCACTGCGCTCCCCGGACCGAACCGCCTGGCCTGGATCGACCTGGGCTTCTACTACCTGCGCGAGGTGGCGCTGCCTGCCGAGGAGAAGCTGGCGATCGTCGGGATCATCGCGCAGTACGCCCTGGGTGAGGCGAAGATCGAGGTCGAGGCAGCGCTCTCCGACCAGGAGAACGCCTACGCCTCCTTCGAGCAGATGCTCGTGACGTACGCGGATCCGGAGCGTTTCCCGAACCTGATGGCCTCGATGGCCACCTGGCAGCCTGCCGCGCCCGGCGCGGCGTCGGACTCGGACGACCCGTCCGCGTTCGGGCAGAGTCTGCTGATGGCCGGGATCGCGGCCCACATCGAGCGCCATGTCGAGGGCGGCGCCCGAGAGTAAAGGTCGATACCCTGGCGGGGATGTTCCCCCACATGCATCGCCTCGCGTCCTGTGTCCTCGCTCTGATGCTGGCGGCCGTCGCGCTGCTCGTCGGCGCCGCTCCGGCCTCCGCGGGGGAGGGTGGTTCGATCAAGCGGCTGGCCAACGCGGCGCGTGCCGAGGCCGGCCTGGACCCGCTCACGCGCGACTCCGCGCTCGACGAGCTGGCGCGGAGATGGGCCTACGAGATCGCCGCCGACGGAGAGCTCTCCCACAACCCCGACCTCGCCGAGCAGGTGCCCGAGGGGTGGCAGGGTGTCGGGGAGAACGTCGCCATGGGCTACCCGACCGGCGCCGAGATGCACCGGGGCTGGATGAACTCCGACGGCCACCGGGCCAACATCCTGGGCGACTACACCCACATCGGGATCGCGTTCGTCGTGGTCGACGGCACCAGCTGGGGCGTCCAGGTCTTCGCGAAGTACCCGCCCGGCGTCCGCCCGACAGCGGAGCCGAAGGCTGCCGCGCCGGCGCCGACCGCTCCCGCCTCGACCAAGGCGCCGACCCCACGCCAGACCTCGAAGCCGAAGGAGTCGGCGACGGCATCGCCGACCCCGTCGCGTACGCCGTCGGGGTCGGCATCGCCGTCGACATCGCCCTCGGAGTCGCCGTCGGCGTCCGCGTCGGAGTCGCCCTCGGCTCTGGCGGGGGACTCGGAGACGGCAGGCCCGGTGACCTTCACCGACGCCTCGGAGTCGCCGAGCCCGGCCTCGAGCGGTCTGTTCGGTATCGGGTACGTCGAGATGGCGGTCGCCGTGCTCGGGCTGTCCGGTCTCGGGCTGCTCATCGCCTTCCTGCTGGCCCGGCGCTGGCGTCGCGAACGGCACCGTCGCGTTCTGGAGGCCTATCCGGCCCGGCACGTCCGCCCGGTCGGGCCCTACCCGGGTGGTGGCCCGGTTCACCGTGCCCCGGTCCACCGTGGCCCGGTCCCTCCTGTCCGGCCGCACCCCGGCCCGGGCTATGGTCCGGGCCGTCCCTACCCCTATCCCGGCGACGGCCGCCCGTGGTAGACGCTCAGTCGACGACCGCCGCGGCCACCGGCTGACGCCCGTCGGCAGGAGCCGGTCGCGCCGACGGCGTACGCCGGAAGGCGATGACCGCGATGACGGCTGAGGTCGCCATCATCGTGACCGGGAGCCAGAACGCGACCTGCAGAGCCTCGGCGGCCAGCGGAGCGACAGCGGCGAGCTCGGCCGGCGGGACGGAGCTGAGTGCCCCGACGCCGTCGTCGCCGAGCCCGGGGAGGCGGGAGGAGAGCGCGGCGGCGAGGAGCACGGAGACGCCGGCGGTGCACAGCGCGGTGGCGACCTGGTTCATCACGTTGATCATCGTCGATCCGGCCGGGATGGCGCTGTCCTCGAGGTAGCGGGTGGCGATGGTCATCGTCGGCAGCAGCACGAACCCTGCCCCCGCGGTCGCGATCGCCTGGGTCGCGACGATCGCGGCCATGGACGCGTCGGCGCTCAGCTGGAGCGCCAGGGCGCCGAAGCCCAGGGTGGCGACCACGATGCCGGAGCCGATCACCGGCAGCGGCGGGAAGCGGTCGATGAGGCGGCCGGAGATCTGGATCATGATGCCGGCCGCGATGCCGGCGGGAGCCATCAGCAGGCCCGCGGTGGTCGCGGACTCGCCGCGAACGACCTGCCAGTAGAGGGGCACCAGGATCATCGAGCCGAAGTAGCCGCCGGCGAAGCAGACCAGCAGGGCTGCGCTACCCCCGGTCAGGCGCCGGCTGAGGAGCCGGATGTCCAGGAGAGGGGCCGCGGCGCGGAGCGCGTGCCGGACGAAGAGCGCCACCAGGACGATCCCGGCCCCGATCGGGACCAGCACCTCAGGGGCGAACAACGTGCCCTCGGCGAACGAGGTGCCCAGGACGAGGAGCGCCATCGCGGGCGGGAGCAGGAGCAGGCCGCGTACGTCCAGGCGGGCGCTCGGGCCGGCCTCCAGACGCGGCAGGTTGCGCAGCCCGAGGATGACGCCGAGGACGCCGAGCGGCAGGTTGATGAGGAACATCCACCGCCACGACATGGTGTCGAGCAGCCAGCCGCCGAGCACCGGCCCGAAGACCGGGCCGACCAGCACCGGCAGCCCCATCAGAGCCATCAGCCGGCCGCGCTCCTCGGGCGGCGCCGAGCGCAGCGTCAGGGTCATCGCAGCCGGCATCACGAAGCCGCCACCGAGCCCCTGCAGCACCCGGAAAGCGATCAGCGACTCCACGTTCCAGGAGGCCGCGACGAGGCCGGAGCCGACCGTGAAGACGCCGATGGCGGTCAGGAAGACCTGGCGGGCGCCGAACCGGCTGATCGCCCACGCGGCGGCCGGGATGACCGTCGCGAGGGCGAGCGTGTAGCCGGTGGCGACCCACTGGATCACGGGTAGCGAAGCGCCCGTCTCCTGGGAGAGACGGGCGATCGCTACCGCGACGATCGTGATGTCGATCGGGATCATCACCGTGCCGGCGATGACGGTGAGCACGATCGTCGTCGGGCTCGGGGAGGTGCGGGATCCGGATGTCATGCGTCCAGTGTGGAAGCTAAAGTGAACTTGAGGTCAAGGAGTTTCGACCCGACCGTTCAGCTCGACCGCTCCATGGTCCGTACGCCGACGAGCACCCCGGCCACGGCGACGACTGCTGCGGCGATGAAGCCGCCGGCGACGACATCGGCCGGGAACTCACCGGCGAAGAGTGCCCGCTCCGCCTCCACGACGTACGTCATCGGGTTGATGTCGCTGAGGAACTTCAGCCACCCGGGAGCGCCGTCGAGCGGGAGGAGGACGCCGGAGAGGAGCAGCAGCGGGAAGATCAGCATCTGCTGCACCGTCCAGAAGATCCAGTCCTGCTCCTTCGCGGCGGTGGCCAGGGCGAAGCTGAACGCGCCCAGCCCGATCGCGAAGAGCGAGACGATGACGGCGCCGACCAGGACCCCACCGAGGTGGAGGTCGAAGCTGAACGGTGTCACCACGACGAGGATGACCGCGGCCTGGAACAGGACCGGCACGACCTCCTTCAAGGCCCGTCCGACCAACAGGGACGGCCGTGACAGGGGCGAGACCAGAAGCCGCTCGTGGGACCCGGAGCGGATCTCCGCGGTCAGGTCGGCGCCGGTCATCGAGGAGCCCATCAGCGCCGTCATGACGACGATGCCGGGCACGAACCACTGCAGTGCGCTGCCGTTCTCGACAGCGGGCAGGAGCGGCGCGAAGAGGCCCAGGAAGACCAGGGGCTGCACCATGGCGAAGAGCATGGAGGCGGGCTGGCGCAGCTTGGGTGTGAGCTCGCGGAGCAGCACGGTCCAGGTGTCGGCGAGGAACCCGGTCGGCTTGCTCAGCGGCTGGGTCGTGCGGCGGACCTGGGTGGCGGGGACGGTGAGGGTGGTCATGCTGCTGCTCCTTCGGTCTGGGTGGTGGAGTCGGCCGACTCGCGCAGGCTGCGGCCGGTGAGGTCGAGGAAGACGTCATCGAGGGTGGGGCTGTGGACCTCCATCCGGATCGCCGGCGTGCCGTGGGCGGCCAGGTCGATGGCCAGTGCCGGAGCACTGTCGGCGCCGCGCGGGGTGCGGATCGAGACCTGGGTGCCGGCGCGCTCGATCAGGCTCGGGCCGGACAGCGCCGACTCGGCCCGGGCGGCGGCGGACGTGGCGTCGGCCTCGGTGCCGAAGCCGAGCAGGACCAGGTCGCCGAGCCGCTCCTTGAGTCGCGCGGCGGTGTCGTCCGCGATCACCACGCCGTGGTCGACGACGATGACCCGCCCGGCGAGCGCGTCCGCCTCCTCGAGGTAGTGGGTGGTGAGCACGATCGTGGTGCCGTCCTCGTGGAGCCGGCGGATCTGCTCCTGCAGGTTGGCGCGGTTCTGCGGGTCGAGGCCGGTCGACGGCTCGTCGAGGAACAGCACCTCCGGGTGGTTGAGCAGCCCGATGGCGATGTCGAGGCGCCGCCGCTGGCCGCCGCTGAGCGTCTGGACCGGGCGGTCGGCGTACTCCTGCAGGTCGAAGGCGGCGAGCAGCTCGTCGATGCGGGCCTTCGCTGCCGCCCGGGAGATGCCGTGGGCGCGCGCCTGGGACATCAGCTCGTCGCGGCCGCGCTGCACGAACGCGGCGGCGTTGCCCTGGCCGACGTAGCCGATCGAGCGCCGGACCGCCGCGCGGGAGCGTACGACGTCGTGGCCGGCGACCTCGGCGGTGCCGGAGGTGGGCGGGATGAGAGTGGTCAGCATCCGCAGGGTCGTCGACTTCCCGGCTCCGTTGGGGCCGAGGAAGGCGACGAGCTCGCCCTGACGGATCTCGAGGTCGAGCCCGCGTACGGCCTCGACGGTCTTCTTTCCGCGGGTGAAATGCCTGGTCAGGGCCTGGGTGCGGATCACCGGTCGCTGGTTGGTGTGGTTCGTCATGCCTTCAGCCTCTGACCTCATCCGGCCAGTTTCTGTCCGCTTTTGAAAATTTTTTGCGTGATTCGGTTTAGAAGCCCGGCGAGTGGGTAAGAGGGAGATAGCGCGACGACGGTCGGCTCGAGGAGGGGGCGAGCCGACCGTCGCGCGATCTCGGGCTGGTTCTCCGGGAATCAGGTCACGACCTGGCCGCAATGACGCCTAGAGTTGACGGCATGAGCACGAGCGCCCGGATGCTGCAGCTGCTCTCGCTGCTGCAGACACATCGCTTCTGGCCCGGCACGGAGCTGTCCGTACGCCTCGAGGTCAGCGAGCGTACGCTGCGCCGCGACATCGAGCGGCTGCGCGATCTCGGCTACGACGTCGATGCCACCCGCGGGGTGGCCGGCGGTTACCAGCTCCGGGCCGGCAACGCGCTGCCGCCGTTGCTGCTCGACGACGAGGAGGCCGTCGCGATCGCGGTCGGGCTGCGCACCGCCGCGGCCGGTCTGGTCGCCGGGATGGGAGACACCTCCGCCCAGGCGCTGGGGAAGGTGGTCGCGCTGATGCCGCCGCGGCTACGTCGGCGGATGGACGCGGTCGCCTCGCAGACCGACTCGCTGCCGTGGGGCGGCCGGGTGCCGCTGGACGCCGGCGTGCTCGGCGTCCTGGCCCAGGCCTGCCGCGACGACGAGGCGCTCACCTTCACCTATCAGGCGCCCGAGGCCGAGCCGACGCAGCGCCGCGTCGAGCCCCACCGGCTGGTCACGATCGGCAACCGTTGGTACCTCCTCGCCTACGACCGGGTCCGCCACGACTGGCGCTCCTTCCGGGTCGACCGGATCAGCGACCCGACGACCACCGGCCAGATCTTCCGTCCGCGGGAGATCCCTGGCGGCGACGCCGCGAGCTATGTGCAGGCGGGGATCCGCTCCCGGGCGGCGGTCTACGACATCTGTGTCCTGATCCACGTCGAGCCCGACGTGGTCGCGCGGCGGGTGGGTCGCTGGGGTCAGGTCGAGGCCGCCGAGGGCGGCTGCCGGCTGCGGATGCAGGCCGACGACCTGGGCTGGCCGATGATGATCCTCGCCGGGGTCGAGGCCGACTTCAGGGTCGAGCAGCCGGCCGAGCTGGCCGAGCTGGTCAGGCAGGCGGGGGAGCGTTTCGTCCGCTCAGGCTCCGGAAGCGGCGGAGCGCCCTAGCCACTCCTCGCGCAGCAGCCCGTAGACCACCAGGTCCCGGCGCTCGCCCGGGTAGGCCTGCGCTCCGCGCAGGGTGCCCTCGTGGGTGAACCCGAGCCGCTCGGCGACCGCGCGACTGCGCTTGTTCATGACCGAGGTGTCGATGATCGCCCGGGCGATGTCGTACTCGTTGAAGAGCGTGTCGAGCAGCGCCGAGACGGCCCGGGTGACCAGGCCGCGACCCTCGTAGGCCTCGCCCAGCCAGTAGCCGATCGTCGCGGACTTCTCGTAGAGGTTGATCCGCGCGGTCGTGGCGCCGGCGACCTGGCCGTCCTGCCGGATCACGCACGGGATCGCCTCACCCTTGACCCACTGGGTGAGCAGGTAGGTGCCGAAGCTGGAGATGCTGATCATGGACTGGTCGCCGTGCGCCCACGGCTCCCACTCGCGCAGGTGCTCGAGGTTGGCGTTGATGAGCTGGTGGACGGCGAAGTCGGTCGATCGGTCGCGCAGGACCATCTCTGCGCCGTTCCCGAGGTCGATGCTGAACAACTGTTCTCCTACTGAGCCGGACCGGAACCTGGATCCTAGGGTCTAGCCGCCCTGCAACGCATCCAGGAGCAGCGTGCCGTAGGCACGCATCTGGCCCAGCACCGGGACGACCTCTCCCTCGAAGCGGCAGATGACCGCGTACGCCGCCCGCCGGCCACCGACGTCGAGGAGCCCGACCTCGGCGCGGACGCCGTCGTCGGTGCCGGTCTTGCTCCACACCCGCAGGTCCTGGCCGGGATCGGTGTGCGCCAGCGGGTCCAGGCCGAAGGCCGAAGACACCATCGACAGGTCGGTGGACGGCGCCAGCCAGGACATGACCGTGGGATGCGGCGTACGGAAGTAGGAGACCCAGTCGGCGGCGCAGCCGATGGAGAGCATCGGCGGGTCCGCCGGCGTCCGTACGTCCCGGACCGAGTCGTTCAGCATCGACCCGCCCGCGGCGAGCCGAGCGGCGACCGCCTGGACCGGGGCGAGACCGACGTGGTCGAGGAGCACGTTGGTGGCCAGGTTGTCCGAGACCGCGCCGACCAGGCGGGCGCAGTCGTTCATGGTCAGCTCCGGTGCGTCCAGGTACTGCCACAGCCCGCTGTCGGCCACCGGCACGACACTGTCCTTGCGCAGCATCAGCTGCCCGAGGGACGGGTCGTCGTCGAGCAGCTCGGCCAGGTGGTGCAGCAGGAAGACCTTCCCGACGCTGGCGGTGGGCAGGAGCAGATCCGGGGCGGACTCGACGAGGGTCTCACCGGAGCCGGTGTCGACCGCGAGGATCGACCAGTCCGTCCGTGAACTCATGGACCCGAGACTAGACAGAAGAAGCCGACTGGTCTTCGCGCAGCTCGCCCACGACCTGGATCTTCTGCCAGATCTTGCCGGAGAGATCGACGGTGAGACCCTCGACGGTGCTGACGGTGCAGACGGTGTCCAGCACGACGTTGTCCTGGGAGTCCTCGGCACACAGCGCGGCGGTCTGCCGACGAGGCTGAGCAGCTCCGAGCAGCTCGATCAGATCCTCCTTCACCAGACCGCGGGCGGGGAAGCGTGCCGCGATCCGGCCGTGCAGCGTCTCGGCGGTCCTCAGGGCCATCTCCGACTCGAGTCTCTCCAGTCCCACGTCACGGAGCGTAGTGCTCGCTCGCCGACCTGATGGGCAACTGCCGCAGATAGGGTGGCGACGTGCCAGCCCGACTCAAGCCCGCGGCCGCTGCCGACGTGGCCGAGGCTCTCGGTCGCGTACGCGCCGAGGAGCCCGCCAAGGCCGACCTGCGGCTCCTCACCAAGCACTATCTCGCCCTCCTCGAGCAGCGCGCGCCGGGGAAGAGCGTGGAGGTGCGGGTCCCGCCGTACGCCGCGGTGCAGTGCATCGAAGGGGTCAGGCACACGCGCGGCACCCCGCCGGCGGTGATCGAGACCGACGCGGCCACCTGGATCGCCCTCGCCAGCGGCGCGATGACCTGGTCCGATGCCGTCGACCAGGCCCGGGTCCGGGCCTCCGGAGAACGCACCGACCTGTCGCCTTATCTCCCCTTGTAATCTCACCCTATGACCCTCTCCACCGAAGACATCAAGACCCGTGTAGACGAGCTCTTCCCGGGGATCCGCAAGGACCTCGAGGACCTGGTGCGGATCGAGTCCGTGAGCGCCGATCCCGAGCGCCTGAGCGAGGTGGAGAAGAGCGCGGAGAAGACCCGCGACCTCTTCGCGGCCGAGGGCTTCGAGGTGGAGATCGTGCGCGCCTTCGACGGCGCCCCGCCGGCGATCGTCGGTGAGAAGAAGGGCCCCGAGGGTGCCCCGACGGTCCTGCTCTACGCCCACCACGACGTCCAGCCCGAGAACGACCACGCCGACTGGGACACCCCGCCGTTCGAGCCGACCGAGGTGGGCGACCGCCTCTACGGGCGCGGCGCGGCCGACGACAAGGCCGGCATCGCCGCCCACATCGGCGCCATCCGTGCTCTCGGCGACGACCTGCCGGTCACCGTGCGCCTCTTCATCGAGGGCGAGGAGGAGGTGGCGTCGGCCACCCTGCCGGAGCTGCTCGGCAAGTACCAGGACAAGCTGAAGGCCGACGTCATCGTCATCGCCGACTCCGGCAACTGGGACATCGGCGTCCCGGCGCTGACCACGTCGCTGCGCGGCCTCATCCGCGTCGACGTCGAGCTCCGCACCCTGGGCCACGCGGTCCACTCCGGGATGTGGGGCGGTCTGGCCCCCGACGCGATCATGGCTCTCGTACGCCTCCTCAACACCCTCTGGGACGAGGACGGCGCTCCGGCGGTCGAGGGGCTCGTCTCCGGCCCGGCGGCCGACGTCGAATACCCCGAGGAGCGGCTCCGTGCCGAGTCCGGGGCCATCGCCGGCCTGCAGTGGGTGGGCAAGGGCAGCGCGGTCGAGCGGATGTGGACGCAGCCGGCGATCACGATCACCGGTCTGGACGCCCCCAAGGTCGACGGCGCCTCGAACACGCTGTCCCCGAGCGCGCGTGCCAAGGTCACCATCCGGATCGCGCCGGGAGACACCGGCGAGAACGCCGTCGCCGCCCTCACCAAGCACCTGGAGAAGCACGTCCCGTGGGGCGCCGAGCTGACCACCAAGGTCGTCGACACCGGTGAGCCGATCGCCCTGGACGCGACCGGTCCGGCCTACGACGCGGCCCGTGCCGCCTTCACCGAGGCCTGGGACGGCACCGCACCGATCGACATGGGCGTGGGCGGCTCGATCCCGTTCATCGCGGAGTTCCTCGAGGCGTTCCCGCAGGCCAGCGTGCTGGTCACCGGTGTCGAGGACCCCGACACGCGTGCCCACGGCGCGAACGAGGGTCTCCACCTCGCCGAGTTCCGCCGGGTCGTCGTCGCCGAGGCGCTGCTGCTCCAGAAGCTGGGCGCGTCCCAGCCCTAGGACACGCCAGGCAGCGTCAGCGCCACCCGGGTGCCCTCACCGGGGCGGGAGTCGAGCTCGACCAACCCGTGGTGGCGGCTGGTGATCTGGTCGACCAGCGTCAGTCCGAGCCCAGCTCCGCGCGAACCGCCGAGCGCGGAGTTGGAGCCTCGGTAGAACGGCTTGTAGACCTCGGACTGCTCCTCGTAGGCGATGCCGACACCAGCGTCGGCGACGATGATGGTGACCTCGCTGCCGGCGCTGTAGAGCATCACCTGCACCCGTGATCCGCGGTAGCTGTAGGTCAGCGCGTTCTTCACCAGGTGGAGGAAGGCGGCCCGCAGCTCGCGCGGGTCACCGACGACGTACGCAGGACCGGTCGGCGTCGTCAGGACGCACTCGATGTCCTTCTGGGCGGCGTCGGGATCGAGCTCGTCGAGCACGTCGTCGAGCATCTCGGAGACCTCGATCGTGGTCTCTCCAGGGGCGTTGGCTGGGTCGCGGATCCGAGAGAGCAGCAGCAGGTCGCTGACGATGCCCTCGATCTGGGCGCTGCGTACGGTGAGCGTCTCCACCTGCACGATCCACGGCAGGGTGTTGGGCTGCTCCTCGCTCAAGGCGTTCAGCGAGGTGCCGAGCGCGTTGACCGGGATGCGGAGCTCGCGGGCGACGGCCTCGATCAGCTGGTTGCGTTCGCGGTCGGCGTCGGCGAGCTGTTGGGCGAGGTCGCGCTCTTTGGTGTAGGCGTTGGCGGTGAGCACGATGCGGCCGAAGTCGCGTCCCAGCTCCATCGCGAGCCGGCCCTCGGCATCGGTCCAGGTGGGCCGTCCGGGGGAGCGGAGCAGGACGATGTGGCCGAGCCACTCGTGGTCGGCGCCGACCGGCACGACCAGAGCGCTCTCCGCCCCGAGGGTCTCGAAGAACCTGTCGACGACCGGAGCCTGCTCGTTCCACTCCGCGGAGTCGGCGATCCGGTCGCGGCACAGGATGGAGTAGGTGCCCTCGGCCCAGTAGCGAGACGTGTTCCTCGACGTGAGCGCGGCCAGGCCGGGGTCGGGCTCCCAGTTGAGGCCCGGGGTCGCGTGCACGACCATCGCTCGTCGAGGCCCCTTGGTCGCCATCCAGATCCCGTCGGCGCCCAGGCCTCGGATCAGCGCGTCATGGCTGGCGTCGATCACGTCGGCGAGGCTGAGCTTGGAGCTCGCGTCGCGCAGGAACTCCTTGGCGGTCTCCAGGTTCGCGGCGCGCTCGTAGAGACGCTCGCGCTCGAGGTAGCCGAGCACGACCCGCCGGGCACGCTTCGCGAACCGGTTGAGCACCCGGCGCTGCGTGAAGTCGGGCCGGCGGCCGCTGACCGGCATGTCGATCGAGAGGCAGCCCTGGAGGGAGCCGTCGTCACCGTAGATCGGCGCGAGCAGCATGTCGTGGGGGTGCCAGGCGTCCGGGGCGTCGATCATGTTGGTGGTGGAGACCCAGCTGCCCTCGTGAAGGTTCACCCGCTCATGGGGGATGAACCGCCAGGCGCCCCAGTTCTCGCCCCGGGAGAGGTTGATCTGCACCTCCGAGAGCGGCCATCGGGCGCCGAGGACCTCCTCGGCGGTCTCCCGCCGCCCGTGCGCGGCGTTCAGGCCGCTGGTGAAGCCGTGGATCGCGACCATCTCGACCTCGTCGCCGCGGACCACGTTGATCGCGGCGATCCCGAACCCGAGCAGCTCGCAGATGCCTTCGGCGATCATCTGCAGAGCTGGGTCGACCACCGGCAGCGACGTCCTGCTCGGCGTGCTCGGCTGCACGTCGAGGGCATCGACTGACTGTGGTGGGGGCATCCTTGCTCTCAGGTAGGTCGGTCAGGGCGGGTGTTGCACGGGCGTGGCAGTCCTGAGGACCTGGGCACCACGGAGTGTTGCACGAATCACCCATCCTGTGCAGCCGTAGGGCCCTGTCTCGACCAGATTGTGACGTTCGGTTAACCGAACGAGACGGTGTCGTTGGCCAGCGGAAGAACGAGCGAGACCCGGGTGCCGGTGCCGGGCTCCGAGCGGAGCGTGACGCGGCCGTCATGGCGGCGCGCGACCCGGTCGACGATGCTGAGCCCGAGGCCGACGCCCTTCCGGCCACCGATCGCCTGGCTGGAGCCGCGGTAGAACTCGGTGAAGACCTGCAGCTGCTCGGCCGCGGGGATGCCGACCCCGTTGTCGGTCACCGAGATCGCCGCCTCGCTCGCGCTCTCGACGATGTAGAGGCGTACGTGACCGCCGCGGTGGGTGTAGACCAGCGCGTTGTCGACCAGCCGCAGGATCGCCGCCTTGATCTCGCTGCGATCACCCAGCACCTGGACGCTGTGGGAGGGCACGTCGAGACTCACCTCGATGCCACGCTTCTCCGACTCGTACGTCCTCTGCTCGAAGATCTCGCGGAGCAGAGGCACCAGGTCGACGTAGGTCAGGGTCGGTCGCGACGAGGGGTCGGAGAAGCGCGAGAACAGGAGCAGGTCGTCGACCATCGCGACCAGCTGGTCGGACCGGCTGATCAGGTTGCCGACCTGTTGGAACCAGGTGGGCGACCCGCGCTCCTCGTGACGCATCGCGTCGATGCCGGTGGTGAGGGCGGTGAGCGGGTTGCGCAGCTCCTGCGCGACCGACTCGATGAGCCGGCTGTGCACCTTGTCGGCGGTGGCGAGCCGCTGGGCGAGATCACGCTCCTGCGTGTAGGCGTTGGAGGTGAGGACGATGCGGCCGAAGTCGCGCCCGAACTCCATCGCCAGGCGTCCCTCGGCGTCGGTCCAGCGTGGCCGGCCCGACCCGCGCAGCAGCACGAGGTGGCCCAAGGCGGTGGTCTCCACGCCGATCGGCACGACCAGGAGCGAGTCGGCGTCGACCGCGTCGAGGAACTCCAGCCCGATCTTGGCGAACATCCGCTGCTCCGGGTCGCTCTGGTGCAGCCTGTGGCGGAGCAGCTCGCGGTTGACGATGGCGTGCTGGCCCTCGTTCCACAGTCGGGTGGCCTGGTAGGCCTGCCCGGCGGCGATGTTGCCGGTGTCGGCGGCGTTCCAGCGGAGGCCGGGCGTGGCGTAGACCACCGACCCGCCCTCACCGTCCTGCGCCTGCACGTAGAGACCGTCGGCGTCGAGACCCCGGCTCATCGCCTCCTGGGTGGCCTCGAGGACACCCTTGAGACCGAGCTGGGAGTTGGCCTCGCGCAGGAAGCTCTGCGCCTCGAGCAGGTTGTTGGCCCGCTCCTCGAGATATTCGCGCTGCAGGGTGAGCAGCACTGCTCGCTTCGCCTGACGCGCGAACCGGTTGAGGATCCGCTGCTGCCGCCTGCCGGGCCGGCGGCCGTTGGTGGGGCGGTCGATCGAGAGTACGCCGACGAGCTCGCCGTTCTCGTCGTAGAACGGCGCCAGCAGCTCGTCGAGGCGGTGCCAGTCCTGCGGGTCCTTCAGGATGTCCTCGTCGGTGTCGGGGACCCAGTAGCCCTCCGCCTCGCCGATGGTGTTCTTCTCGTGCGGGACGAACTTGATGTCGCCCCAGTCCTCCGACATGTCCAGCAGGTCGGTGACGACCGAGACCGGGAACCGGGTGCCGAGCATCTCGGCGACGGTCATCTCGCCCTCGACCGTGTGACCGGTCTCGTCACCGTAGGCGGCTACTATCTCGAACTCGTCACCTCGCCGGATGTTGATGACGGCGGCGCCGAAGCCGACGAGCTCGGTGACCCCCTCCGCGATCAGCTGCAGACCGGGGTCCGGGGTCGGGTACGCCTCGGAGGCGCCGTCTGGCACGTCCGGACCCTCTGAGGGCGTACTGGTCATGAGTTCTCCGCCGAGATGAAAATGCAACCCGTTCCCGGGGCGTAAGGTTAAACAATGGGCAGCGTCACACGGAATGTGCTTCCCACGCCAGGGGTCGAGTCGACCGATATCAGCCCCCCACGGCGGCTGACGATGCGCGACACGATCGTCAGCCCGAGGCCGGTGCCCGGCTGTTTGAGGGCGGTCGGGTTGGTCGAGCGGAAGAACTCGGTGAAGAGTCGGTCCTGGTCCTCGGGGGAGATCCCGAGGCCGTGGTCGGTCACCCGGAGCTCGAACCAGCCGGGGCTGGTGCGCGTGCTCACGATGACCTGACCGCCCTCGGGGCTGTATTTGATCGCGTTGGTCACCAGGTTGATCACGACCCGGTCCAGGTCGCCCGGGGCCAGGGTCACGTGCACGTCGTCGGGCGGCATCTCGAAGACGAGCTCGTGAGCGTCGCTGGTGGGCATCTCGGCGCTGAGCTGGCTGTAGATCTCCTCGAGCACGCCCGCGACCTGGATCGGCACCGCGGTCGGCAGGTGGTCGGGGTCGGAGACCTTCGACAGCATCGCGAGGTCGGCCACGATCTTCTCGGTGCGGTCGCGGTTGCGGGTGAGCGCGGTCAGCACCTCGGCGTACTCCTCCTCGGACTCCGCGTAGGGCAGCGACTCGATGTTCCACCGGAACGCGGACAGAGGGTTCTTCAGCTCATGGGCGACCGTCGCGATCAGCCGGCTCTTGTGGGCCTCGAGCTCGCGCAGGGAGTCGACCGCCGCCTTCTGACGCAGGTAGGCCCGGGAGTTGTGGACCACACGGCCGAAGTCGCGTCCGAGGTCGGCGGCCGTGATCAGCTCCAGCTCGCTCCAGTGCGGCTTGTCGGGGCCACGGCCGAGGAGCATCGCGCCGTACCAGGTCTGGCCGGAGCCGATCGGGACCCCGACGATCGAGCCGACCTTGTAGTGGCGGATCCACTCGGTGATCCGCTGCTGCGCCTCCGGGTCGGGATGAGGCAGGCGCTCGGCGCCGTCGGGCGTCTGGACGGTGATGCTGCGCTGATCCCACAGGTATTGCCCGTAGTCGACCATGAACGGGCTCGTCAGGTCATCGATCGGGAGCTTGAAGTCCTCCCGGTAGACCTTGGTGCGGATGCCCCGGCCACCCGGCTTGGACATGTGGAGCCAGAAGTCGGTCAGGTCGAGGACGTCGACCAGCCCGGTGCTCAGCGAGTTGAGGATCTCGTCGGGGTCCAGCTCGCGCCCGGCGCGGCGGATCACGTCGCGGGCGGCCTCGGCGAGGCGTACCTGCTCGGAGAGCTCCTCGCGCTCCAGGGCGAGCAGGATGGCGCGCTGCGCCTGCACCGCGTGACGACTGAGCACGGCGCGCTTCTCCCGGTCTGGGCGCAGCCCGTCGGTCGGTACGTCGACGATCAGGGTGCCGCGGAGCTTGCCGGCGTCGTCGCGCAGCGGCGCGACCAGCAGGTCGAGCGGGTTCCAGGCGCCGGCGGCGTCGATCGGCTTCATCGTGGGGATCCAGCCGTAGACGTCGGCGGTCGGATCCAGCCGCTCCGCCGGCACGAACTTGAAGATGCCCCAGTCGTCGGCGCGGGCGAGCTCGGCCTCCAGACGCTCGATCGGCGTGACGGTGCCGAGCAGGTCGGCGCGGGCGGACTCCTGGCCCGAGACCACCACCATGTGGAGGTGGCCGTCGGCCCGGGCGACGCTGATCGTGGCCATCTCGAAGCCGGCCAGCGCGGTCAGGCTGTCGGCGATCAGCTGGAGGTCGGAGAGGTCCTCGCCCGGGGTGAGGAGACCACCGATCTCGGCCAGATCGGTGGTGATCGTAGTCATCGTCGTGGTGAGGTCGCTCCTGGCGCGTTTCCCGCCCAACGGTGGTGGGGCGAATCCCGGAGGCACCGTCAGACGGTGACCGCCGGCGGGCTTGGGCGCAGGAGTTGTCATCGGATCGATTATCCGGGAAGAGAGTCCCGGGCGGTAGGGCAGACGTGGATAGTTCTTTGCATTCATGATTCCGAGACGTTCATGTGACCACTCTTACAGGACGGTCAAGGGTTCGTTGATCGCCAGAGTGCGGCCTTACACTCGATGCCGTGGTCAACCTCACCAGCTCAGGTAGGCACGTGTCCCGACGCAAGGGTGGCGACGGCCGGCTCACCGCCGCCCTCGACCCCCACGATCAGGGTCCTCAGGACCACTGCGGAGTCTTCGGTGTGTGGGCGCCGGGCGAGGACGTCGCGAAGCTGACGTACTTCGGCCTGTACGCCCTGCAGCACCGTGGCCAGGAGTCGGCGGGCATCGCGGTCAGCAACGGACGCCAGATCCTGGTCTACAAGGACATGGGCCTGGTCAGCCAGGTCTTCGACGAGCCGACCCTCGAGTCGCTCAAGGGCCACGTCGCCATCGGCCACGCCCGCTACTCCACCACCGGCGCCTCGGTGTGGGAGAACGCGCAGCCGATCTTCAAGCCGACCCCGGACGGCTCCGTCGCGCTGGGCCACAACGGCAACCTGATCAACGTCGCCGAGATGCGTACGGCCGTGGAGGCGCTGCCCGAGCACTCCGAGGGCCGCCACGCGCCGGTGTCCACCAACGACACCTCGCTGCTCACCGAGCTGCTCGCCTTCCACCCCGACTCCTCGCTGGAGGCCCGTGCGCTGGAGGTGCTGCCGACGATCCGCGGCGCCTTCTCGCTGGTGTGGATGAACGAGGACACCCTGTTCGCCGCGCGTGACCCGCAGGGGATCCGACCGCTGGTGCTCGGCCGTCTCGACCGCGGCTGGGTGATCGCCTCCGAGGACGCCGCGCTGGCCACCGTCGGCGCGAGCGTGGTACGCGAGGTCGAGCCCGGCGAGATGATCATCATCGACGAGTCCGGCCTGCGCTCGGTGCGGTTCGCCGAGGCCGACCGCAAGGGCTGCGTCTTCGAGTACGTCTACCTGGCCCGCCCCGACGCCAACATCGCCGGCCGCAACGTCCACGAGTCCCGGGTCGAGATGGGCCGCGAGCTGGCTCGCGAGTATCCGGTCGACGCCGACCTGGTCATCCCCGTGCCCGAGTCCGGCATCCCGGCGGCCACCGGCTACGCCCTCGAGAGCGGTCTGCCGTTCGGGCAGGCGTTCGTGAAGAACGGCTATGTCGGACGTACGTTCATCCAGCCGTCGCAGACCCTGCGCCAGCTCGGCATCCGGCTCAAGCTCAACGTGCTCGAGCACATGGTGCGCGGCAAGAAGGTCGTCGTGGTCGACGACTCCATCGTGCGCGGCAACACCCAGCGTGCCCAGGTGCGGATGCTGCGCGAGGCCGGTGCCCTGGAGGTCCACGTGCGGATCTCGAGCCCGCCCGTCAAGTGGCCGTGCTTCTACGGCATCGACTTCGCCACCCGCGCCGAGCTGATCGCCAACGGCCTCTCGGTCGAGGAGATCGCCGCCTCCGTCGGCGCCGACTCGCTGGGCTACATCTCGCTCGACGGGATGATCTCGGCGACCCGGCAGGAGCGCTCCTCGCTGTGCACCGCCTGCTTCACCGGTGAGTACCCCGTGGAGCTGCCCGACCAGAGCATGCTCGGCAAGCACCTCCTCGAGGTCTCGCTGCAGTCCCCGACCGCAGGCAAGGCCCTGCCGGTCCTGAACAACCCGTGATCGGAGATCCACCAGTGAGCCAGACCGAGCCGACCAACGCGTACGCCGCAGCAGGTGTCGACATCCATGCCGGTGACCGCGCCGTGGATCTGATGAAGGTCTGGATCGAGAAGTCCCGGCGTCCCGAGGTCCTCGGCGGGGTGGGCGGCTTCGCCGGCCTCTTCGACGCCTCGGCGCTGAAGGCCTACGAGCGGCCGCTGCTGGCCACCTCCACCGACGGCGTCGGCACCAAGGTCGCGATCGCACAGGCACTCGACAAGCACGACACGATCGGCTTCGACCTGGTCGGCATGGTCGTCGACGACCTGGTCGTCTGCGGCGCCGAGCCGCTGTTCATGACCGACTACATCGCCACCGGGAAGGTCGTCCCGGAGCGGGTCGCGGCGATCGTCAAGGGCATCGCGGAGGCCTGTGTCGAGGCCGGCTGTGCGCTGGTCGGTGGCGAGACCGCCGAGCACCCGGGGCTGCTGGCCGCCGACGAGTACGACGTGGCCGGCGCCGCCACGGGCGTCGTCGAGGCCGACAGCCTGCTCGGTGCCGACCGGGTGAAGGCGGGCGACGTCGTTCTCGCCATGGAGGCCTCCGGCCTGCACTCCAACGGCTACTCCCTCGTCCGTCACGTGCTGCTCAACTCGGGCGCCTACACGCTCGACCAGGACGTCGCCGAGTTCGGCCGTACGCTCGGCGAGGAGCTCCTCACGCCGACCCGCGTCTACGCCAAGGCCTGCCTGGAGCTGGCCCGCGGCACCCGCACCCACGCCATGTCTCACGTCACCGGCGGCGGCCTCGCGGCCAACCTGGAGCGGGTCATGCCCGCCGAGCTCTCCGCGCGTATCGACCGCACCACCTGGACCCCGGCCCCGGTCTTCGACCTCGTCCGCCGCACCGGCTCCGTGGCGCTGCAGGACCTGGAGATGACCCTCAACTGCGGCGTGGGCATGGTCGCGCTGATCGACCCCGAGGACGTCGACGAGGCCGTCCGCATCCTCGCCGGCTACGACATCCGCGCCTGGGCCGCCGGTGAGGTCACCGCGACCCCTGGCGGCAAGGTCGAGCTCACCGGGGCGTACGCGGGCTGGTGAGCTCGTAGGAATACCCGGTTAACCGGGTATTCCTGCACTTCTCTGGCATTGCAACACCTGAGAAGTGCAGGTTTCACCGGTTAACCGGGTATCCATCCAGCCGGTCAGGCCTTGAGCACCTGCACCACGGACGGCCGCGGGCCGGCGAACTCGCCCTTGCCGGCGGTGCCCTCGACGTAGTCGGGGAAGAGGGAGTTCGGCGCCTCCCAGGTCCCCTCCTCGCCCGGGTGCTGGACGGCGACGAAGACCGAGCCGTCGCGGTCGTGGATGACCGGGCCGCAGGTCTCGGCGTCACGGGGAACCGAGAGGAACTGCTGGACGTGGCCGCGCTCGCGACCCTCGAGCGGAACCTTGAACAGGCCGTCGTTCTTCTGGATCGAGCTCGGCTGGCCGTCGGTCGAGATCCACAGGTTGCCCTCGGAGTCGAAGGCCAGGTTGTCCGGGCAGGAGACCGGGGAGACCTTGTCCTTCGGGTAGCCCGCGAAGTAGGTGGACGCGTTGGTCGCCGGGTCACCGGCGACGATCATGAGGTTCCACCGGAAGACGCGCGAGGTCTGGTCGCCGTCGTCCTCGGTGATCTCGATGACGTGGCCGTCGCGGTTGGTGTTGCGCGGGTTGGCCTCGTCGGCCGCGGCCTTGCCGGTGGTGCCGCGCTGGGAGTTGTTGGTGCACGCGACGTACACCTTGCCGGTCTTCGGGGAGGGCTCGACGTCCTCGCAGCGGTCCATCTTGGTGGCGCCGGCCTTGTCGGCGGCGAGACGCGTGTAGACGAGCACCTCCTCGACGCTCATCCCGGAGACCTTGCTGCGGCCGTTGACGACGAGCGGGATCCACTGGCCGTAGCCGTCGAACTTGCCGTCGCTCGGCAGCGTGCCGGTGCCGTCGATCTCGGCGGCGGGGGAGTCGCCGTGGAAGCGGGCGACGTAGAGGCTGCCCTCGGTCAGCAGGTCGAGGTTCTTCGCCCGGTTGTGGGGGTTGTACGTCCCCTTGGAGACGAACTTGTAGAGGTAGTCGAACCGCTCGTCGTCGCCGGTGTAGGCCACGACCTTGCCGTTCTTGGCGATGACCACGTTCGCGCCCTCGTGCTTGAGGCGGCCGAGCATGGTGTGCTTGCGCGGCGTCGAGGTCGGGTCGGTCGGGTCGATCTCGACGATGTAGCCGAACCGGTTCGGCTCGTTGGCGTAGTCGGCCGAGCGCGCGTCGAAGCGCGGCTCGATGGCCTCCCAGCCGTAGGTCGAGGCCTTGTCGGCCAGGCCGTAGCGCTTCTCCTCCGCCGAGGTGCCGGTGGCGCGGAAGTAGCCGTTGAAGTTCTCCTCGCCCGACAGGATCGTGCCCCACGGCGTGGTGCCGCCGGCGCAGTTGCCGATCGTGCCCAGCGCGACGGTGCCGGTCGGGTCGGCGGCGGTCTTGAGCAGGTCGCTGCCGGCCGCGGGACCCGTGATCTTGAACGGAGTGGAGGCGGTGATGCGGCGGTTCTTCGGAGCCGAGGGGACGTACGTCCACTTCTCGCCCGGCGCGGAGCGCTCGAGCTCGACGATGCCGAAGCCGTGGGCCGCCATCGCGATCTTGAGCTGCTCGGTGGCGTCGAGGCCGGGCGGGAACATGATGCTGGCGTTGACGTACTCGTGGTTGCAGCACAGCAGGGCCTTGGTGCCGGCCTTGTTGGTCACGATGACGTCGGTGTAGTCGTTGTTGTAGCCCCAGGCGAGCGCCTGCTTCTCGGCGGTCTGGTTGTTCACGTCGAAGGGGACGCCACCCGGCAGGATCGGGTCGCCCCAGCGGATGATCGGCTCCCAGGTGTAGCCCTGCGGGACCACGAAGGTGTCCTCGGTCGACGCGACCGGGGTGATCGCCTTGAACGGCAGGTTCGTACGTCCGGCCGAGCCGCGACCGGCGGCGAGACCCGCCTGGACGGGGCTGGCGGCGGCCGCCAGGCCGCTGCCGCCGACGGCGAGGGCGACGGCGCCCGCACCGGCGAGACCGAGCGCGTGGCGGCGGCTGAGCGCCTTGCCGGCGATGTCACGGAAGTAGCCGTTGTCGGAGGTGTTCGGCGCGGGCTTGGCGCACGCGCTGTCGCACTTGAGGGCACAGGTCACGGCGCTGCGCTTGCCGCGCGTGTGGCCGGCCATGGGCAGCAGAGCGCGGGGGGCGGGTGCGCCACCGTGCGCGTCGCTGCTGCACGAGGGACAGGCGGTGTCGGTCTGGATGTTGCTCAGTTCGGTCACTGCATTTCCGTTCAAGACGCGTTTTGTCAGGTCTCCCAAGAATCGGAAGGGAGGCTATGTGCGGCGAGACAACCGACCGGCCCCTCAATCTGTCGTCGAAGTGAACGGGGGATGACGAGTCTCCAGGCCCAGAATCGTGTGACGTCGGTAACATTCGCTGCCAGCGAACGCATTTTCGACACCCCGGCGTGCGGATTCTTGGGATTAACCGGTAGCGTTGTCCCTACGAGAAACCTGTGAACAGCCCGGGACTATCCCGGCCAAGTGCGACGAGGGGGCTGGACCCTATGGGGCGCGGCCGAGCGAAAGCCAAGCAGACGAAGGTCGCACGCGACCTGAAGTACCGGACCTATGAGACGGACTTCGGGGCCCTTGCGCGCGAACTTCACGGTGATGACGACACCAGTCAGAAGTCCGATCAGCAGCCGGACGACTATGACGACTGGTCGGACTACGACGCGGGATCCTCGCGCGGCTAGGGTCGGTCGGCCAAAGCGGTGACGCCTTGGCCGACACAACCTCAGACCGATCGGCCCTGTGTCGATCGGCTCAGGACAACCTCCCCGTGAGTGCCGTAGCCGGGTAGCCGGCCGCCGTGAGGCGTGCCGTCGAAGGCGACGTGCAACCACTCCTCCCCGAGCGGGATCAGGGTGGGCCACGGAAGGTTCGTGACGTACGCCGACCGGAGCTCTGCGACCTCGTTGAGGTCCAGATCGAAGATCGGGTAGCGAGCACGGACGCGACGCGGGTTGTCGCGTCCGTCGCTGGCGCCGACCACGACTGTGCCGCCCAGCGGGACAAGCGTGGTGCCCTCGGTGGCTGTCCGGTCGGTTCGTGCTGCCCGCATGCTGAGCGCGTCCAGGCTCGGCCCGCTGGCGATCACCGGATGGAAGTCGAAGTACTTCCTGGCGCTCACGTACCCGACCAGCCACTCGCCGTCGTGGCGCATCAGGTGAGGGTCCCAGACCCCGACCGACGCGACCCCGTCGGTGGGCAGCGTGAGCGGGGCCGCGTCGAGGACGTGCTCGCCCCGGGTCAGATCCTCGCGCGACCTCGCGATCACGACCTCGACCGGGCTCCACGGCTTGCTCGGATCCGTCTTGTCGGGCGCCTTGAACCCACCCCACGTGCTCGTCGTGACCAGCCATTCGTCCCCGTCGCGCACGACATGGGTGGCATGGTCGCCGTAGACCAGCCCGTCGCGGCGGAAGTAGAGCGCGCCCCGATGGACCAGGTCGTACGTCACCGGGTCCAGCCCCCACACCGAGGTGTGCGCGGTGGGGAAGAAGCCCGGTCCGGCGCTGGTGGCGGTGAGCAGGATGGTGCCGTCGGCGTCGTGGAACGGCGAGCCGTCGGCGTACGTCACGACCCGGATGTCGCGCAGGCCGAGCTGCCCGAAGGCGCCGGTGCGCACGTCCTCGGCAGCACCCTCGTGGCTCGCGGTCAGACCGGCGAGCCAGGACTCCTCGCGCGGCTCGACCCCGAGCTCGGACAGGTCGACCCGAGCCCGCGCCACCCACTCGTCGCCCTCATGGGTCAGCGCGGTCAGCATGGTGCCCGTCAGCGTCAGCGCGAACCGGTCGGCCCTGCCGCCGGCCCGACCGTGGCGCCGGCTCGCGTGAGACGTACGCCGCGACCCCGTCGTCACCTCCAAGAAGATCCGCCGCCCGTCGAATCTGCCGGTGAGCACGTCCCGGCCCGAGGTGAAGGTCAGCGTGACGGGGCCGGCACAGGCCGCCTCGATCGCGGCGTTGGCCGCGGGCCGGGACGAGCTGGTGGACTCGACCGCGATCGTGACGGGGCGCTGGCGACGTACGATCTCGAATTCGGGGAACATCGGCTCCAGTCTTCCGGGCGCCTGGGCACCGGTCTAACGCAGCCCCCGGACGTAGGCGGTCGCCCGCCGCAGGTCGTGGAGACGCGCTTCCCAGGTGATGCCGAGGAAGAGCAGCAGGAGGCCGGCGGCGCCGAGCACCCACCACTGCCGCAGCGACTCCGCAGACGGCATCTGCGCCAGGGCCAGGACCGAGGCGACCAGGGCACCACCGATCAGCGGCGCCGCCCAGCGAAGCCAGGCGCCGCCGATGATGAAGGCGAGGCACGCGATGCCGAGCACCGCGGTCCGCATCGAGACCGGGTCCTGGAGGGCCGCCGGGACGGACGGGACGAGCGCCAGGAAGACTCCGGGCCCGAGGACCGGCAGCGAGGCGACCTCCCGGTCGAGGCGGAGCTTGACCACACCGTAGGCGATCAGCGCGATCGCGGGCGGCAGGGTGTAGGACTCCCAGGTCGTGACCGAAGTGTCGACCAGCCGGATCCACAGCGCGATGGTGCCCAGCGAGAGTCCGACCCAGCCGAGCCAACGGCGCTCGGAACGGGCGATCGCGTGCGCTGAGACGCCGGCAGCGGCCAGGATCAGCAGGATGCTCAGCCAGGGGAGGTCGACACCACGCGATCCGACCGCGACCGGTCCGTCCGGGGTCAGCACGATGGTCGGACCGAGGCTGACCGTGCCGACGACGATCGTGACGACCGCAGCCACCGCGGCGGCGATCTCGACCGAGGGCAGCACTCGGAAGATCGTCACGAGGGTCAGGATGACGATGATCCCCGCGGCGGCGTGCGGCTTGGCGATGTCGTTGAGGTTGGCGAGCATCCAGCAGAACGCGGTCAGCGTGATGACCCAGTAGGGAGCGGTGACTGCCTTGGTCTGGTGCTCCGGCGAGAGGCGGTCGACCGCGATCGCCGCGGCGGTGAGCACCCCGGCCACGATCAGCGCGAGCAGCTCGTTGCCGAAGGCAGCGCCGAGCGAGCCCAGACCGAGCAGCCCGGCGACCGTGAGACGGGGGCCCGACTGCTGGGCCTCGTGGCGCAGGATCGTCGCGATGCACATGACGCCGGCGATCAGCAGCAGGATGGCCAGCCAGTCGGTGTCCAGCGCCCAGCCGTCGGTGAAGGCACCCAGGATGATCGACACGAGAGCGCCGGTAGCGGCCGCGGCCTCGGTGGAGGGGCTGCGGCGTACGAGCACGACGGCGCCCATCGCGACCACGATCACGACCGCGGTGTAGGGGCGCTCCACGTCGGCCAGCCGGGCCGCCTGCCAGACGGCGGCGGTCAGGGCGAGGATCCAGTAGGCGGTCGCGACCTCCTTGGTCGCGCCGGACTGCACCCGGTCGACGGTGACCGCGAGGGCGGTGAGGATGATGGTCACGGCCAGCGCCAGCACGTCGTTGGAGAGGACGGCGGCCGAGGCCGCACCGATCCCGACGGTGCCCGCCACGGCCAGCGCCGGAGGCTGGCGGTGGTGCAGGCCGATGGCCGCGGCCAGGACGGTGGCGATGATCAGCATGACCGCCGCCCAGGTGACGTCGACCGCGCCGATCCCGATCGAGATCGCGCCGCAGGCCGTCGCGGCCCACCATCCCGAGGCCCGGAACCGGAAGAGCGTGATCAGGCCGAGGACGGTGACGATCGCGCACGCCGCCCACTGGCGCTCCACGTCGATCAGCGGCGCGAGCGACCACAGGCCGAGGGTGAGGGTGGCGACCGAGTAGCTGGCGGCCACCTCGCGATCGGGGCCGAGCAGACCCTGACCGGCGTACGCGGCGACACCTGCCAGCACGAGCGCGACGACCACGGTCAGCAGGTCGCTCGGCAGCGCGGTGGCGAGCGCGACCAGGCCGAAGATGCCGGCCGCGAGGAGCCTCGGCCACCGCTCGGCCCACCAGGCCAGGCCGACGGCGACACCGAGCAGCAGCAGGGCCGGGACCAGCAGTGGCATGCCGTAGCAGGCTGCGGTGATCGCCAGTCCGGAGAAGCCGCCGGCGATGAGGATCCAGGTGATCGTGTCCCGGTAGCTGCGGAACGCGGGCGGGTTGAACCGGTAGTACCAGGCGGTCCCGAAGGCCATGATCGCGGCCATCGCGGGCAGGGTCAGCCAACCGGGCAGTAACGGCTCCGGACCGCTGACGCGGGCGAACGCGGACTCCGTCCACGGCACCGCCGCGAGCCGGACGGAGGCGGAGACCGCCAGGATCAGCACGGTGAGGCACAGGCCGACGGCGTACGGCGTCAGCGCGGCAGCGGCCCAGCGCCAGGGCCGTGGGAGCGCCATCAGCGCGCCGGCGGCGACCAGGGTGACCACGATCGCCACGGCGGTCAGCCTCACCGCGCCGTCGTCGAGGGCGGGCTGGGTGAAGGTGTAGGCCGCGATCAGGAGCGAGACCCCGACCATCGCGACCTTGGCGTCCTTGGGCAGCGGGAACAGGAGCGCGACGACGGTCAGCACCGCGGCGGCGCCGAGCAGCAGGGGCAGGGTGCCTCCACGCAGCAGCTCGGAACCGGTCAGCGCCGGGTCGGTCAGGCCGCGGAGGAGCAGCATCAGCCAGAAGCCCGCCATCACGACCATCGCGCCGATCGTCAGCGCTTGCAGCTCGGTCTTGCTCGCCACGATCACCACGACGAGCGCGATGACCGCTGCGACCAACGGGAACCAGATGAGGTCGGAGATGAGCTCGAGACCGATCAGGGCGGTGAGTACGCCGACGGCGGCCGCCACCTGTGGACCGATCACCGCGGTGAGCTTCTCGGTGCGCGCGCCCACCAGGGACATCGCTGTGCCTGCCAGGAAGACGACGACACCGACGATCACCAGGAAGCCACGATCCCAGTCGGCTCCTCCGAGCCAGCCGGCGTACTTCATCCCGGCTATGTCCAGGGCGAGCAGTCCCAGGGCCAGTGTCCAGACGCCTTCGGTGCCGGCTCGCAGCTCGAGATGCAGCAGCAGCGCGCCGCCGATCGTGAACAGCGCGGTGAAGACGAGCAGCATCGTGGTGCGGCCGCCGACGCCCATCGCGGCCCAGGCGACCGCGAGGAAGATGACCCCCGCGACCAGCAGGAAGAGCACGCCGACACCGACCAGGATCAGCGGCACCGTGATCGGCGCACGCCGCGGGACCGGAGCGCCGGCGAACGGCGCCGGAGCGGCGACGGCGCTGGCGGCCGGGTCGGCGAGCGGGACGGCGACGGGCTCGGGCTGGATCTGCGGCGGTGCCGCGGGCGGCCCGGCGACAGGCAGTGGTGCGGGTGCGGGCGGCGGGGTCGGCCGGGCCGCGCGCCTCGCCTCCTCGCGGATCGAGCGCAGCCGGGTCATGAGTACGTCGGCTCGCAGCAGCGTCCCGTAGAGCTCTTGGGCGACGGCGTTCTCCAGCGGCAGCCCACAGTGCGGGCACGGGCTGGTGCCGGGCTCGAAGGCCTCCCGGCAGTCGGGGCAGCGACCAGGATCGGCGTACTTCACAGCCAACCATCCTTGCGTAGTTCCGCCGATGAGCGTGCGGGAAACGCAGACCAACGAGACAGCGTCGCGAAATGACAACCGGCTCCGACCGATAACTGCTGGTCGGAGCCGGCTGTTGCTTGTGGGCAGGGGCGGGGTCGAACCGCCGACCTATCACTTTTCAGGCGATCGCTCGTACCAACTGAGCTACCTGCCCAAGCGAGGTGAAACATTACCGGAAACGACCGCGACGTTCCGAATCGGGACCCGCAGGCGGACGTACGGCCTCGCTTTGGCGGCCTCGGACGCGGGCCTCTAGGATGTGCCGGCAGGCCCCCTTCGTCTAGCGGCCCAGGACCCCGCCCTTTCACGGCGGTAGCGCCGGTTCGAATCCGGTAGGGGGTACACAGTCTCTTCATGTCTCGAGTCTCGTCGCCGCGCGACGCCGCAGTATCCGCACGGATACTCATATCGAAGGCGTACGCCGCTGGGTTGGTGCCACACTTCGGTCTGTGAGTGCGTGGACGTCCCCGGCGGCGATCGAGGTCGAGAGCCGGCTCTTCCGTGCTCTCGCGGTGCTGCGGGTGGTCGTGCTCGTCAACGCCGTCGGGCTGACGATCTACCGCGCCGGCAACTTCGTCTCGCCCGCAGCAGCGGTGGTCTGCGCGCTCGTGATGATCGGCTGGACGGCCTTCGTGGTCTGGGCGTACGCAGCCCCCAGGCGCCGCACGGCCGTGCTCGTCGGCGCAGACCTGGCGATCGCGCTCGGGCTCCTGCTCGTGACCCCCGTGGTGAAGAGCCCGGCGTTCCAGGCGAGCGTGCCGGGGTTCTGGGTGAGTGGTGCGCTGCTCGCGTGCGCGATCCACTACCGCTGGGTTGGTGGCCTGCTGGCCGGTGTCGTGCTGGCGGCGGCCGACCTCGGGCTGCGGCAGGAGATCGACCAGTCGATCTACGGCAACGCGTTCCTGCTGGTCATCGGGGGCCCGGTGGTCGGCTACATGTGCGGGTCGGTGCAGCGGATGGCGATGGAGCGCGACCAGGCCGAGCGTGCTGCCGCGCGGGCGGAGGAGCGGGCGCGGCTGGCGCGGGCGGTCCACGACGGCGTGCTCCAGGTCCTCGCGCTCGTCCAGCGTCGTGGCGGCGAGCTCGGCGGTGACGCTGCCGAGCTGGGCAGGTTGGCGGGCGAGCAGGAGCGCGAGCTGCGCGCGTTGATCCGCGGCGAGCAGCCCGGGCGTGGCCTGGGAGGTGGACTGGCTCACGGGACGGTCGACCTGGCCGCGGCACTCGCCGAGCTCGAGACCGGCACCGTGACCGTCTCCGGACCCGCGACGGCCGTCGAGATGCCCGCCCACCCGGCCGAGGAGATCGTCGCCGCGACCCGCGCGGCCCTGGACAACGTACGCCGCCATGTCGGTGAGGACGCCCGTGCCTGGGTGCTCCTGCAGGCCTTCCCGGACCATGTCGAGGTCTCGGTGCGCGACGAGGGCCCCGGGATCCCCGACGGCCGCGTCGCGGAGGCGGAGCAGAACGGCAGGCTCGGCATCGCCGGCTCGATCCGTGGCCGGATCCTCGATCTCGGGGGCACGGCAGAACTCATCACAGGAGGGACGGGAACGGAATGGGAACTGACAGTTCCGCGAGGGTGATGGTCGTCGACGACCACCCGATGTGGCGCGATGCGGTCGAGCGCGACCTGGCCACGGCGGGTTTCGAGGTCGTCGCCACCGCCAGCACCGGCCGGGAGGCGATCACCCGGTTCGCCGCGACGCGCCCGGAGGTCGTCGTGCTCGACCTGCAGATCCCCGAGCCCGACGGTGTCCAGGTCACCACCGAGGTCATCGCCCTGCATCCCGCGACCAAGGTGCTCATCCTCTCCGCGTCGGGCGAGCAGAACGACGTGCTCGCCGCGGTCAAGGCCGGCGCGACGGGCTACCTGGTCAAGTCGGCCTCGCGCGAGGAGCTCCTGGAGGCCGTGGAGCGTGTCGCCGCCGGCGACCCGGTCTTCACTCCGGGCCTCGCCGGGCTGGTGCTGGGGGAGTTCCAGCACAGCGCCGCCACCGAGGTACGCGGCGACAAGCCGACCCTCACCGACCGCGAGACCGAGATCCTCAAGCTGGTCGCCAAGGGCCTGAGCTACCGCCAGATCGCCGATCGGCTCGTCCTCTCCCACCGCACGGTCCAGAACCACGTGCAGAACACGCTGCGCAAGCTCCAGATGCACAACCGGGTCGAGCTCACCCGTTACGTCATCGAGCAGGGCCTGGACGGCGACGACTGACCTGTATGCCGCCCGGCATGGGGGAGAATCCAGGGGTGGTCTCGCTTCTCTATCTTCACGGTGTCGGCAACGGTGACCCGCGCGACGCCTGGCGCCGTGCCCTGGACAAGTCGTTGCAGGACATCGGCTATCCCGGGCTCGACGAGGTCGAGGTGATCGCCCCGAAGTACCCCGACGTGCTCCGCACCGACGACGGCGACAAGACCATCAAGATCCCGCCGATCACGGCTCCGCGGCTGAGCGCCGAGGAGCAGCGGGCCGTACGCCGCCGGGTCGAGCGCGCCACCGCCGAGCTCGAGAAGATCCTCGGCGAGCCGGTGCCCGCCTCCCCGGTCGGCGTCACCGACTCGTTCGCGCCGATCGTGCTGCGGGTGCTCCGCCAGGCCCACAACTACGTGACCAAGCCCGGGATCCGGGCACGTACGCTGCGGATGGTCCTCGACGAGCTCCCGGAGGAGGGGGAGATCGTGATCGTCGGGCACAGCCTCGGCTCGATCATCGCAATCGATCTGCTCCGCCGGCTTCCGCCGAAGCTGACGGTCGTCGGGCTGGTGACGATCGGCAGCCCGGCCGCCCACCCCAACCTCCACGAGGACTCCGACCGGCTGGAGATGAAGGCGCCGGTCGACCACGTCGGCTGGTGGGTCAACGTCTGGAGCAACGGCGACGCGGTGACCGGTCTGCGCGGCATCTGGCGTCACTTCCCGTGGGCGCTCGATCTCCAGGTCGGGCTCGGCCTCGACCACCGCACCACCACCTACCTGCGCTCCAAGCCGGTCGCCACCGCGATCGGCCGTGGCCTGTTCGGCTCCCTCACCAAGGAGATCGCCGTCGTCGAGGGCACGCCCGACGTCGCCCTCAACTCCCTCGAGGTGCGCCTGGCGCTCTGGCTCGCCTACGCCCAGTTCGTCCGCGACCACCTCAAGGGTGCCACCCAGGAGCGCTTCGGTGCCGCCCTCTGCGTCGTCCAGCACGAGGTCCTCGAGCGCCTCATCGAGAACTACCAGGCCGATGACGTACGCATCCCACAGCAGCTCCTCGACCTGCGGGTCTCACCCACGGTGCACCTCGAAGGCCCTGCCGACCTGCCCCGGCCCAAGCCGCTGACCCAGCTCTCCAAGGAGGAGGCCGTCCTCGCCCTGGTGGCGCTGGCGACCGCCAACCCGGTGCGGCCCTATGAGATCGACGTGCCCGATGACGTACGCCGCCAGGCATTCCACGACCTGACGGTCTGGATGGGGCTCGGCGGCGGGCTCGGCGAGAACCTGCACATCGCGATGCAGTCCGCGTCGAAAGCGGTCTACCCCGTCGACCAGTGGAAGCTGTGGGTCGGCATCGGCATCGGTGCGGCCGTGCTCGTCGCCGGCCCGATCGGGCTCGCCCTGGCCGCGCCCGCGGGGTTGGCCGGGGGAGCGGCGATCATCGGCGCGCTCTCCGCCTTCGGACCCGGCGGGATGGTCGGCGGGCTCGTCACCGCCGGAGCGATCACCACCACCGGCGCCGGCACCATCGCCGCCACCCTCGTCTCCAGCTCGTCCACCGCCGAGGACGTCGAGGTCACCGTCATCCAGCTCCTCACCGCCGCGATCCTGCGTTCCCGTGAGGGCCTCGAGCAGGACCTCGGGGTGTGGCTCGCACTGTCGGAGATCCAGCGCCAGACCGGTCGTGAGGTCGCCCGTCTCGCCGCCTACAGCGATGAGAAGGCCCCCGGTGTCGAGGCCCTCCGGCGCAAGGCTCGCGCGGCCGAGCGTGCCATGGCGTACATGGTCAAGAACCGTCTCGTGGAGGGCCTCACTGACGAGGAACCGAAGGGCGAGGAGGCCTTCGAGGAGTAGGACGCGTCCCCGATTGTGAATCCTCCGCACCCATGGGCTATGTTTTTCCCGTTGCCGCAGAGAGCGGAAACAACAAGGCCCTGTAGCGCAGTTGGTTAGCGCGCCGCCCTGTCACGGCGGAGGTCGCGAGTTCAAGTCTCGTCAGGGTCGCGGACGAATCAGAGAGGACGTGTGTCGCACATGGCGACCACGTCCTCTTCGTCATTTACATTGCGGCCTTCGGCCGCGGCGGGGATATCCCCGCACCCCTTAGTTGCTCGGGGTGGGTGTGTCGGGGTCGGGCTGGTTGTGTGGGTTACCCGGTCGACCGGGGAAACCTGGGGTTGGTGGGCACTGAAACACCCGTCAAGTGCAGGGATACCCGGTTAACCGGGTATCCCTGGGGCTGGTGTTACAGGTGCGATCTCGTGTTGTTCTGGGACGCGTGACACGCCGGGCCGTGGCGAGCGCGAGGGGGCTCGAGCGTGGGAGGGTGGTCGTCCTGCTTCGGTAGGAGTCTCGGGCCAGAGATTCCCCAGATCTCACCCCCCGGCTCGGGCCGTTCGACCCTGTGGGATATAAGCCGATTTGGCGGTAACGTGCAGGCTGCTGTCCTCTCGTGAGAGTATTCAGCCGCTTGTGTCGACGTCGCAGCTCGGCATGGCACGGGGGAACGACTAAGACGTTCGGTATTCAGGAGGCAACACCACCATGTCGTCGTACTACCCGCATCGGCCGCCCCATGCGGCGAGTGCGGACGAGCTTGCGTCACGGATGCAGACGAACGGTGCTTACCGCACCCCGGCCGCGCCGGCGCAGCAGCCCTCCGCTCTCGGGTGGGACCAGCGTCCGCAGCAGTCTCAGGCCCAGCCGCAGTACCAGGAGCCGGCGATCCAGCAGCCGGCCGTGATGGCGCAGACGACCGGCACGCACTGGCCGCAGTTCGTCAACAACAACCGCCTCATCGGTGCTCTCGTCGCCGGCTTCGGTGCCACCCAGCTCGCCACGATGTTCGGCTACTGGATCTACGGCCTCGGCATCATGGAAGGCCCGCTGGACTTCGCGTTCTTCAATGGCGTCATCCTGACCCCGAACGCCACCGCCAACGAGGCGGGCTTCGCCGTCTCGCAGTGGTTCGCCGGTATGGGCTTCCACTACTTCAACGGCATGGTCTTCGCGCTCGCCTACGCGCTGATCATCTTCCCGTGGCTCGGCAAGACCCACACCACCTCCAGCAACCTCGCGCGTTCGCTCGGTATGGGCATGTTTCTCGCCACCGCCTCCTGCGGTTGGTGGATCCCGGCCCTCCACCCGGAGGACGTCATCGGCATCGACCCGGGCTTCTTCTCGATCAACCTCGGGTGGGGCACCGTCCTGGGTGTCTACCTGTGGCACGTCGTCTGGGCGGTCGAACTAGGTCTGTTGTTGAAGACGAATGTATGATTGTATATATAGGTTG